>CAYOSX010000049.1:0-13526 GCA_964406745.1 uncultured Opitutus sp. | reverse complement strand
CAAGCGCCCGCGCGGCCATCGAGGCTGAAATCAAGAAGAAGGAGACGCTCAAGTCACTGCTCGATGATCTCGAGCAGCAGATCCAGTATCAGGATGCCGGAAAGCGCGCTCTGCTCGTTGACGTGGATGAAGCCAAACGATCATTGGCCGCCTTGCAGAAGGAGCCCGAAATGATCCTCCCGGAGGTCGATCCCACGCCCGTCGGCCTTCCCGTTGGCAGCAACCACATCGCTTTCGTCATCGACACTTCGGGCAGCATGCGCGACCCCAACACCGGTCTTTTCTGGCCGGCGATCCTGGAAAAATTCACGGACGTCCTCGAGGCCTACCCGCAGATCAAGGGTATCCAACTTCTGGATGCAGATGGCCGTTTCGTGTTCGGCGGACGCGGCGCGTCGGCCCAGTGGCTGCCCGACAGTCCCGAGGTGCGCAATGCCCTCCGCCTTGCCCTCGCCCGCTACGATAATTTCAGCAACAGTAACCCGGTGCCCGGAATTTATCAGGCCATCACGCGCCTGCACAGTCAGGAGGACCCCGAGATGAAGATGGCGATCTATATTCTAGGGGATGAATTCACCGGCACGGCCGACGCGGTCATTCGACGGCTCGACCAGTTGAATCCAGCCGACGAGAACGGCGACCGTAAGATCGTCATCAATGCGATCGGGTTTCCGACCGCGGTTCGCTACCATCTCTCGCCCGGAAACACGGGGCTCAAGTACGCCAACCTCATGCGCGAGGTCACGTTCCAACATGGCGGGGCCTTTATTGCCCTTCGTGACTTGTAAGCGGAAGCCGCCCGTGCAACCCACGTCGCGGAGGATTTTAACGCGTCTTGAGGGTCGTTAATCCGCCGACCGCACGATACTCAACTCGCGGTCAAATGGGCGGCACTACCGTCAGCCCTTTCGTCATAACCCCAAGGCGCGCCGGAGAAGTCCAAAGATCGCGTCGAGTGGATTGGGCGCGCTGGGACTACCGGGCTGGCCGGGCATCGAAGGCTGACTCGGGCTCCCCGGTTGCCCCTGCTGACTCGGCTGGCTCGGGGACGATGGCTGTCCCGGCTGGCCTTGCTGTCCCTGTTGTTGCTGTTGCTGCTGGCTTTGTTGGCCAGGCTGCCCCTGTTGCCCCATCTGCTGCTGCTGGCCGGGCTGCCCTTGCTGGCCTTGTTGCTGACCTTGCTGTCCCGGTTGTCCGCCCTCGGAACTCAGCGTGCCGTCATTCGTTCCAAAAGGATAATCATCCGAAGAGTTGGGCTTCCCATCCCCGTCGGAATCGCCGTCCTGCCCATTGGGCACGCCGTCGCCGTCCATGTCGCCGTCCTGGGCATTCTGGACGCCGTCACCGTCAAGATCTCCATCCGGACCACTCCGGCCATCCGCGCTGATTCGGTTAACGCCGCCCTGCTGCTCACCGCCCTGGCCGGCCTGACTGCCGCTTTGGTCGCCGCCAAGGCCGAGTGCGTTCGCATTACCGTACCGATAGTCGTCCACCTCATTGGGCACGCCATCCCCATCGGCATCGCCATCCTGCTCGTTGGGCACGCCGTCGCCGTCCATATCCGGATCCTGACCATTGGGCACGCCATCGCCGTCCAGATCTCCGTCGGGTCCGTGCCGGCCGTCCGCGCTGACCAACCCGTTGCCGCCTTGTCCCCGCGCACCGTAAACACCGGAAAAATCAAAGCGGACCATGTCGACCTGGCTCGTAGCCAGCGTCGAACGCTGACGAATCACAGCCGCACGGACTTCTTCCAAGTCCCACATCCGCTGCCGCGCCTCCTCGCGATCGGCAATCGGGCCGAAGAGGAGCGTCAGGTTCTCGTGACGATAGCGAATGTACCACCCTTCGTCACCGACGCCCATGCCGGTAATGTTGATGCCGCTGTATTTTTCTTCGAATGCCTTTGCGTCGAACTTCCAAAAATCAGCAACGGCCTCCACCGGATAAATGACCGTGCGCGCCATCGCTGGCACGGCGAGAACCATTGCGGCCGAAGGTATGAGCCAGAAACGAACAGTGTTCACGAGAGGGAAGAAAATGGCTCAGAGACCCTGGGGCACGGACTGGCCGCGCTCGACGCCACGGTTGTTGTTGTCACCGCGTTGATTCCCCTGAGCCGCGCCCTTCTCGTATTGCTGGGTGTTCTGGGCAGCCTGCTGTTGCTGGCCGCCGACGGCATTCTGCTGATTTGCCGCAGTCTGGATCTGCATGGCGGCGTCACCGAGCGAGACATTCTGGGGTTTTGAAGGCGGCGGGGCGGAGGATTGATCCGCCTGGGCGCCTTCGGGAATTTCCAGGTTCTCGGCACTCATTCCCTCGGCTTTGGCGTTGGGGTCGTTTTGCACGGCGCCCCGGCTGGCCGCCTGGGCAGATTGTTCGCGCTCCGCACCTCCACCCGATTCACCGGCGGGTCCTCCGACCTGTTCGCTCGGCCGCTCTCCCCCCGGAAGCTCGAACTCCGCCAGCATACCGCGATCCGGTCGCTTTTCAGGTTCATGTTTTGAACCATCGAACAAGACGGGGTCGGGAATGCCGCTCTTGGCAGCCGCAGCCGACGGCCTCCCGGTCGCCGAGGTCGGCTGTGCGCTGCGGACCGTGGATTGAGCGGACAGGAAGGCGACGCTCGGAAGCGTCACGGCAACGAAGGCACAAAGAAAGACAGAAGAGCGATTCATGGATGCAACACGTTCAACGATCAGCCCTGAGTTTACAGACAACGGAAACGACCGGTGGAGGGGCGCCATTCCGCACCTGCAGCAGCAGGAGCACGTCCTGATAGCCTTTTCGACGGCCGACGATCTCGTAGTCGCCGGGGAGGATCTTCACCGTCTGTGAAGAGATCTGCCCGAGCAGACGGTAATTGGATATTGAAACCCACGTACGTCCGTCCGAGGTGAACGTGACGTCGACGGGCTGGCTCTGGGACATGAGCATCTGGTGGAGTTGATTCACCCGCTCCGAGTTGGCGAGGTACGAGGGCTTGACCGCCATCGCTTCGTTGAAAGTACGGATTGCCGACTGGAATTCAGCCCGGGATGCGCGCTCTTCCGCAACCTCGATGAGCTTATCGTACTCGATCAAGGCCCGGATGACGCGCCCACTCCGGGCATATCCCTCCTTGGCCTCCGCGTTGTCAGGATCGAGCTGGATGGTCTTGTCGTAGGCCACGCGAGCGGCCGCCCACTCGTAGCGATTCTCATGCTCAAAAGCCTTGGCGAGTGCGTTCGCCACGGCGTCAGCATGGGCGTTGTCCCTGGCCGACTTCAGAAGGTCCTTTACGTCCTGCTTATCCGGATACACCTCGAGCGCCGATTCGTAACCCGAGATCGCCGCCGCCCAATCGCGCTTCTTGAACGCCGTCTGAGCGGTCTCGAACGCGTTGTTGAAGCGGGTCTCCTTGTCGAGGCGGAGTGCCCTGGCCTGACCTTGCTGGGCCGCCGCTGAATACGAATCCAGGGCGAATGCCTTTCCGAACGCATCAGCCGCTTCCACGTACTTACCCTGTGCCTCGAAACCGCGCGCCTGCTCAAGCAGGGCAAACACACGATCGATTGTCTCGGAGCGGGCAAGGCCCTGAAGGGCGACTTCGTTGCCGGGCGCCTTTTCAAGCGCCGCACGAAATGCCGTCGCCGCCGCCTCGCGATTGCCGCGGCTGAGGGCCTCCTGGCCCGCGAGGAGGTTCTTTTGGACAAACTCCTCCAGAATGTTCTCCGCCTTGGTCAACTCGGCAAAGCCTTCTTTGAAACGCTGCTTCGCCGCGGAAAAGTTACCCGTGGACATGAACTCCTGGCCGGTCCCTGCCGCCGCGAATGCCGCGTCCAGCATCTCCGCGGCCAGGCTGCGGGCGCGGTCGAGCTCGCGAATTTTCACCAAAATCGCATCATACGCCTCCTGGGCCTCCTGCTTGTCTTTCACCGAGCGGCTGAACGCATCGATCTCCCGGTTGAGCACCTCGTAGTGGGCATATGCCTTGCCGTACTCCCCGGACGCGATCAAGGACTCGCCTCCCAGGTAGGCTTTCTGCATCAGCACCAGCTTCTGCAACTGCACCGGATGGTCTTGCGGCAGGCGGCGGAGTTCGTTGAGCGCCTTGTCAGCGGTTTCGCGAGCAAGCTCGGCCTTCGACCGGCTTACGAACGCGAGGCTCGGGTCGTCAGGCGCCGCCGGTGCACCTGCAACCGCGGGCGTTGACTGAAAAAGTTCGGGGCCAAAAACCGCTTTGGCTACGCGTATGGTGACAGCCGCCACGACAAACAAAGCCACCAACCCGCCCGCGGACCACGCAACGATCCGCTGCCACGTCCACCGGCTCTTGACGGGGCCTCGGTCCGCATCCGGATTCCAATGAATAATACGGCGTTTCTTGCCGCCTATCGGGTCATTTTCTTCGGCCATAGGATTTCAGGACTGGATACGTTTCAACGATGAGAGGGGATTCAATTGCGTCCTGTTCCAAAAATTTGACCAGCCCTGCGGCTGAAGGAACCGCGACGATCCATGAATAATGATAAAACCTCCGGCAAAAGGCAACTGGCTCCCCTTCAATTCCGTCTCGATCCGCATCTCCATCGTCCAACCGTCTTCCGCCCCCTTGCGATTCCTCCGTTCCACGATAGCATTCCCGCCAAACGGTACCCGCCATGACTGTACGATCGATCCTCATCGTCGCCTCCACCGCCTGCATTGCCTGGCTGTCCGCGGGCTGCTACCAAGTCCCTGTCACCGGCCGCCGGGCCGTCAATATCGTCAACGAAAAGCAGGTCACTGAACTGAGTGTGGCCGAGTTCGACAAAATGAAGTCGACCTACCCTCGATCTCGAAACGCGGATCACATTGCCGCCTTGAACCGGGTGGGAGAACGGATCTCGAAGGTCGTGTTCTGGGACATGCCTCATGCAGACTGGGAGTTTGTCGTTTTCGAGGTCCCTCAGCAAATCAACGCCTTCGCCATGGCGGGTGGAAAAGTTGGCGTCTTCTCCGGCCTGTTTAAGATCATCAAGAACGACGACCAGCTCGCCTCCGTGATCGCGCACGAAATCGCCCACGTTACCGCCAAACACGTGCACGAACGCCTCTCCCAACAGATGCTTGTGGAGGGCGGAAGCATCGCCGGCAGCGTTGCGATGATTGGAACCGGGGTGAACCCCGTCGCAGGCTCGGCCATCCTGGGCGCTTACGACCTTTCGACCGGAATGCAGGTTCTCGCCTACGATCGCGAAAAGGAGCTCGAAGCCGACCACATCGGGCTCATCTACATGGCCCGCGCCGGCTACAATCCGGAGGAATCCATCCGCGTCATCGAGCAACTCGAGGCCGAGTCCGCTGGCAAACCCCTCCCGCCGGCCTGGCTCTCCACCCACCCCTCCAATCCCGAACGGCTGTTGCGGCTGCTCGACGCCATGCCCAAAGCCCTGGACATCTACCAACAGAGCGGGCGCACCACCACGCCGGTTGTGGTCCGCTGACGGGATCGGGATCCTGCTTTCGCAGCGCGGCGTCACAGGTGTTGCGAACCGCCTACTTTCCGTTGGACAACCGGGCCGATATTCGCCTCTTTCCCGCCATGGCTCAGCCCGAACCCAAGTACGTCAAGCCCTTCGATTTCGTGGTCGATGCAGTCCTCGTCGCCGCGTTCTTCGTTTTCATGTTTCTCGTGCTTCGCCCGCACGTTCCGTCCGATGACACGGGAAGCGTGTTCATCTGGGCGGGCCTCACGTCCGCGTGCATGAGCGGCGTCTTCTGGCTCTGCTGCTGGATGTTTCGCATGGTGTATCGTCACCAGAAGGTGCTCAACGCTCGGAAGTGACGGCTCCCATCGCCGGGCTTTGGCTTTGACTGCCCGCACGGCGTGACTTCCCTTCGGCGCGTGGCCGAGCAACCGACATCACCCCCGCCGCGCACCACCGCCGCCGTCGAGGATTACCTCGAACGCATCAGCGAGCTGATCCGAACCAAGGGCTACGCCCGTGTCGTCGACATCGCGGCCGAACTCAAGATTTCGCAAGCAAGTGTCACCACGATGGTCCAGCGCCTCGACGCGGAGGGCCTGGTCAAGTACGAGAAATATCGCGGCATGGTCCTGACCGGCGCCGGCGAAGAAGTGGCCCGGCGGATCGCCCACCGCCACGAACTTCTCACCCATTTCCTGCGCCATCTTGGACTCGAAGAGGCAGTGATCGGCCACGACGTCGAAGGCATGGAGCACCACGTCAGCTCCGAGACGTTTGCCGCCCTGGAGCGGTTGAACCGCTACCTCGACGAGCATCCCGACGTCGTCGCCAAGCTGAAGGCGTAGTCGCGCGGTGCCCGGCGGCGCCGGTCACAGGGAAGCCAACAACCGGCGCAGCGTCTCGTCGACCACCTTCGGGTTAGCCTTGCCCTTCGAGGCTTTCATCACCGGCCCCTTGAAGGCGTTGATCGCACTGTCCTTGCCTGCCTTGAATTCGGCAAACGCCTTGGCGTTGCCGGCAATGGCATCGCGACACCATTGCTCGAGTTCGCCCGTGTCGGAGGGGGCGCCCCCGAGTAATCCTTCCTTCTCCAGAAAGCCGACAGGCGACTCTCCCGTCTTGTAGATGTGAAGCGAGGCCGCGCTGACAGCCACGTTGCTGTACACGACTCCGGAATCTCTCAGCTCGACCAGTTTCGCCACGTGCTCGGCGGGGAAGCGCTGGATCGCGTCCGCGGGAGGCAGTTTCTCGGCGCCCGCAATCTTGAGAAACTCATTGGCGATCCAATTGCCCACAGCTTGGGCACGTTGCACCCCGGCGACGTTCACCACGTCTTCAAAGTAGTCAGCGAGGTCGCGATCCCACACGAGCACCGACGTGATTGTGTAGGGAAGACCGTACTGCTCCATGAACCGGCGCTGCTTGTCGAACGGCAGTTCCGGACACTCCGCCTGCAACCGGGCTTTCCACGCTTCGTCCACCTTGACCGGCATCAGGTCCGGATCGGGGAAGTAGCGGTAGTCGTGCGCCATCTCTTTCGATCGCAGGGACTGCGAGGTGCCGGCCATTCCGTCGTAGTCGCGCGTCTCCTGCACGATGGTGCCGCCGGAGCGCACAACGGCCTCCTGGCGCTTGATCTCGTGATCAATGCCGTCGCGCACGAACGAAATCGAATTGAGGTTCTTCAGCTCGACCTTGGTTCCCAGTTCCGTCGCCCCCTTCGGCCGGATTGAGATGTTCGCGTCGCACCGAAGCTGTCCCTTCTCCATGTCGCAGTCCGAAATGCCGCCGTAGATCATGGTCGCTCGCAGCGACGTGAGGTACGCATAGGCTTCCTCGGCACTGCAAATGACGGGTTCGGAGACGATCTCCATCAGCGGCGTGCCCGCGCGGTTGTAATCGACGAGCGAGTCGACCTCGAAGTGGTTGAGCTTGCCCACGTCTTCCTCAAGGTGAATGCGGGTGAGCGCGATTCTCTTATGATCGCCCATCACGTTGCGCGACGTCCCGGGCAACTCGATCTCCACGAAGCCTCCCTTGCAGATCGGCTGGTCGTACTGGGAGATCTGGTAATTCTTGGGCGAATCGGGGTAGAAGTAGTTTTTGCGGTCCCACTTGCAGACGGGCGCAATCTCGCACCCCAGCATCAGACCTGCCTTGATGATCGCATCGAGCGCAGCCTTGTTCATCACCGGCAGCACTCCGGGCAATGCGAGCACGACCGGATCGGTCAGCGTATTCTCCGGATGCCCATACCCCGTGGCGACACGGGTAAACATCTTCGATCGCGTCTTGATCTGAACGTGGACTTCAAGGCCGATGACAGCTTCGTAATTCATGGAGGACTGGAGATGGTAAGGTCACAGAGAACACCGAGCTCGGACACAGAGCTCACAGAGCCAGACGTTTCAAACCATGCTTGGTGAGCAATGTTGATCGAAAGTTGAAAAGCAGGCCAATCCGACATCCCGAGAACCTCAGATAGGTGAGCACCTGGGCGTCGTGAACGCCAAGCAACTCGTCGATCGCCTTGAGTTCGACGACAACTTTCCCTCCAACGAGAAAATCGAGCCGGTACGCGTCCTCAATCAAGAGTTCCTTGTACCTTACCGCACAAAGTTTCTGTTCTTCAAAGGGCACCTTCCTCAGGGAAAGTTCGTACGCCAACGCTCGCTGATAGGCCGACTCCAGCAACCCGGGCCCCAATTCGCGATGCACGTCGATCGCGGCACCAATCACTTGTTCAGTAATCCTGTTGGTTTCTACGTCAGTACTCATGCACTCCGTGTTCTCTGTGTCGGCGCTCTGTGTTCTCTGTGACTCAACTTACAACTTCGGCAGGCGGCGGCCCCAAGTGTGGGGGGCGTCGTAGGCGTTGGCGATCGCGAGAAGGTCGGCTTCACGAAACGGTTGCCCGATGATTTGGAGACCGATGGGAAGGCCCGACTGGGAGAAACCGCAGGGCACACTCAGGCCGGGCAGGCCGGCGAGGTTGGCGCCGATCGTGTAGACGTCGCACAAATACATGGCCAGCGGGTCCGCCTTGGCGCCCCGCTTGAAGGCCGGAGTCGGTGACGTCGGGGTGAGGATCGCATCGACCGTCTTGTACGCCTCCATGAAATCGTTGCGGATCAACGTGCGGAATTTCTGCGCCCGAAGGTAGTAGGCGTCGTAGTACCCGCTGGAGAGCACATAGGTGCCGAGGATGATGCGGCGTTTCACCTCGGGACCGAAGCCTTCCGCGCGGGACTTGAAATAGAGTTCGTTGAGATCCTTGGCCTCCTTCGAACGGTGCCCGTAGCGGACGCCGTCGTAGCGAGCGAGGTTCGACGAGCACTCGGCCGTGGCGATGATGTAGTACACACCCACGCCGTAATCCGTGTGGGGCAGCGACACGTCTACGATCTCGCACCCCAGCGACTTGTAATGCTCGATCGCCTTTTGCACCGCGGCGCCCACTTCGGGATCGAGACCTTCGCCAAAGTACTCCTTGGGAATGCCGAGCTTCCACGGTCCTTTCTTGCTCTGCAAAGCAGTGCGATAATCCGGAATCTCCGTCTGGAACGACGTCGAGTCCCGTTCGTCGTGTCCCGCGATCGCCTGCAGCACCATGGCGGCGTCTTCGACCGTGCGCGTGAACGGGCCGATCTGGTCGAGCGACGAAGCGAAGGCGATCAATCCGTAACGGGACACCAATCCGTAGGTCGGTTTCAGCCCGACGACGTTGCATAACGCCGCCGGCTGGCGGATCGAGCCGCCCGTGTCAGAGCCGAGCGTGGCAATCGCCGCGCCCGCCGCGACGGCCGCGGCACTGCCGCCAGACGAACCGCCGGGGACGCACTCCAGATCGTAAGGATTGCGCGTGGTGTGAAACGCGGAGTTCTCCGTCGACGATCCCATCGCAAACTCGTCGAGGTTGAGGCGCCCCCAGATCACCGCACCCGCCTGTTTGAGCTTCTGCGTGACCGTCGCATCGTAAGGCGAAACGAAATTCGCCAGCATCTTGCTGGAGGCGGTGAGGGGTTGTCCGGTGACGGCGATGACATCCTTGAGCCCGATCGGGATTCCGTCGAGCGGTCCCCTCGCCTGCCCGCCCGCGCGACGCGCATCCGAAGCGGCCGCTTGCGCGAGCGCGTCGGCCTCGTCGAAAGAGTTGAAGGCCTTCACGCGGTCATCCACCGCCTTGGTACGAGCAACAACGGCCCCGGTAAGCTCGACAGAGGAGATCGACTTCGCCTCGAGCAGACCGGCGAGTTCGACGATGGTTCTGGAGAAAAGCGGTTCGGACATGGGATTTGAGTAGCGAGTAGTGGGTAGCGAGTAGCGAGTAGAAAGGCGGCGACGGAAGGCTCGATATGCTCGCTGCCCGCTACTCACTCCTCGCTACTGTCAGTTTCATTCCACGACCTTGGGCACGGCGATCATGTGGTTGCGCTGAGCCGGCGCGTTGCGGAGCGCCTCCTCGACGGGCAGGCCCGGCTGGGGGACGTCCTCGGCCCAGACATTGAAAACCGGATACGCATGCGCGGTCGGCTCCACGCCGGACACGTCAACTTTGCTCAGCTGCTCAATATGATGCAGCACCTCACCCAGCTGCTGCGCAAATTTGATCTTTTCCTCAGGCGAAAGTTCAATGCGTGCGAGATTCGCGACGTGGTCGATGTTCAGGTCGGTGGGCTGGGACATGGCGGATAAGGTGCGAGTGACGGATAACGAGAAGAAGAACCAAGACGCCCGGCGTGCTATTTCCTGATTTGGAAACCGGTCGTTTTGACCAAATCATCCTGGATCTTCGTGAAGACAGCGTTGACCTCGTCGTCGGTCAGCGTGCGTTCGGCGGAACGGAAAACCAGATTGAAGGCCAGGCTCTTGGTGCCTTGCGGGAGTCCCTTGCCTTGGTAGACGTCGAACACCGTCACGCTTTCGAGCGCAAACGCATTGCCCGTCGCGGCGCGAGCCACCTTGGCGAGGGACTTCTGCACTTCGCCGGCCGTGGTGGCCTCGGGCACAACCAGAGCAAGATCGCGCAGGGCCGCGGGGAGCAGGCTCACGGCTTGATATCGGCGGCGGGCGCCGTCGGTCGGAAGTTTTTCCGGAACGATGGCGAAGAACCCGGCGTAGAGCCTTCCCTCGATGCCGAGTGCCCTGAGCACGGCAAGGTCGAGCAGACCGAACGTGGCCGTCCACCCATGCTCGATGTTGCCCGCCGAAGCTGCGTGACCGGCCTGCCAGCCAAAGCCGGGCGCGGCCACGCTCATCAGTGGCTGACGCCCAAGCTCAATGCCCGCTGCCTCGGCCAGAACCTCCGTGTGGCGTTTTGCCGTATAAAAATCGGCGGCTTCACGCGGGCGCCATGAACGGCTTCCGGCCTCCGTGGCCTCGATGAAGGCGACTGCAATGCACTCACAGGGCTGACCCTTGCGATGCAGGAAAACACGGCCGGTCTCGAAGAGACGGGGAGCGTCGACGCCGCGGTCCTGGTTGAGTCGCAACGACTCCACCAGACCCGAAACCAACGTGGAACGCAGGTGGGACTGGTCCTCGACAAACGGATTCGCCAACGCAAGGTCCGCGGCCGCGTCAGGTGCGATCCAGTGCCCAAGTTCCTTTGCCGAACGCAGCGTGTAATTGACACACTCCACGAACGACCGACCGGTCAAGAGCTCGGTCACGCGACGATTGAAACGCACGATCGGATCGTCGTCGCCCACCAGGCCCGGGGATTGCACAACGGCTGCCGGAATCTTGTCGGTTCCATACAGGCGGAGGACCTCCTCCACCAAGTCGATCGGTCGATCCAGGTCGTCGCGCCAGCTCGGAATTTCTACGGTCCACGCCGGTCCGCGCTCCAGTGTAGGCTCCTCGCGCACAATCGTGAGTTCCAACGCCTCCAGGGCCGCTTTCATGTCGGCCTCGGGAATCTCAAAGCCCAGCTTCTCGTTGATGAATCCGGGAGTGATCGTGATCTCCCGCTGCCAGGGCACATCGGCGCCGACGCGAAGGGTCGGGCCAACAACCCTGCCCCCGGCAATCTCGATGAGAAGGTCGAGGCAGCGATGCATGGCTTCATCCAGCGAATGCACGTCGACGCCGCGCTCGTAACGGTACGACGAATCGGAGGAGAGTCCGAGGCGCTTCGAGGTCCCGCGCACGGTTCCCCGGGTGAAATAGGCCACTTCGAGCACCAGGTCGGTGGTCGTCTCGTCAACCCCGGAATCCATGCCTCCCATGATACCGGCGATAACGACGGGCCTGGAGGCGTCGGCGATGACGAGCATGTCGGTGGACAACGTGCGCGCCTTCTCGTCGAGCGTGGTGATCTTTTCACCTTCGGCGGCCCTGCGCACGACGATCTGCGATCCCCCGAGCTTCTTCGCGTCGAACGCGTGCACCGGCTGCCCGTACTCGAGCATCACGTAGTTGCCGATATCGACCACATTGTTGATCGGACGCAGCCCGACCGCCAAGAGACGCTGCTGCATCCAGTCGGGGCTCGGACCGACCTTTACCCCGGAGATGACCGTCGCCGTGTAGAGCGGACAATCCTCGGGTGAATCGACGCGGACAGCCGCCAACAGGTCGGCGCGCGGCTGCGGATCGGCCGCCGCCGGAGTGAATCGAACTTCTGGATACGCGAGCGGCTTGCGGAACCAGGCCGAGAGTTCGCGGGCCAGGCCAAGATGGGACTGGCAGTCGGGACGGTTGGGCGTGATCTCAACGTCGAAAACGACATCGCCCGGAGGCAGGACGTCATTGATCGGCGTGCCGGGTTCGGGCTGGCCGGAAAGGATCAGCAGGCCGGCGCCATCCTCGGAGATTGCGAGTTCCCTGGCCGAGCACATCATGCCGGACGACGCCTCGCCGCGGATCTTCGACTCCTTGATCACAAAATTGCCGGGCAGCACCGCACCGACCAGGGCAACGGGCACCCGGTCTCCCACCTTGTAGTTTTGCGCTCCGCAGACGATGCGCTTCACGCCGTGCACGGAGCCGACGTCCACGTTGCAAACGGAAAGCTTGTCGGCGTTCGGATGCTTCTCACGGGTGAGAACCTCACCGACAAAGACGTTCTCAAGCGCCGGAGCGCCGGAGCGGATGACCTGCTCGACCTCGAAGCCGAGAAAGGTGACGGCGCGCGAAATCTCATCATCCGGGATGCCGTCGAGGTCGACGTAGGACTGGAGCCAGTTGCGGGAAATTTTCATCAGAAAGCGGAAAGGTCGGGTCGCGAGGAGTGTGCGGCGTGCAAGTTCACGCAAACTGCCGGAGAAAGCGCACGTCGTTCTGGTAGAAATAGCGGATGTCATCGATGCCGTAGAGCAGCATCGCGAGACGCTCGAGGCCCATGCCGAAGGCGTAGCCGCTCCACACTTCGGAATCGTAGCCGACGGCGTCGAAGACGGTGGGATCGACCATGCCGCATCCACCGATCTCGATCCACTCCTTGTTCACCTTCGGCAGATGCTTCGCGCTGAGGTCGACCTCGAAGCTAGGCTCCGTATAACCAAAATAATGCGGTCGGAAACGAGTCTTCGTGTCTTTGCCGAGCAGCGACGCGAAGATGTAGTCGAGCAATGCCTTGAGGTCGCGGACGGTGACGTTCTTGTCCACGAAAAGACACTCGAGTTGATGAAAGTTGGCCGAATGCGTCGCATCGGTGGTGTCGCGACGATAGACCCGGCCCGGCGAAACAATGCGAATCGGCGGCGGCCCTTTCAGCATCGTGCGAATCTGCACCGAGGACGTGTGGGTGCGCAGAAGGTATTTCTCGGCGGGGGTCTTCTTGGTGACGTTGCCGAAGCGCGCATTCTCGGGAAAATAAAACGTGTCCTTGGCATCGCGCGCCGGGTGGTCGGACGGCGTGTTGAGGGCGTCAAAGCAGTAGTACTCCGTTTCAACCTCCGGGCCCTCGACCACGGCGAAGCCAACCTTGCGAAGGATTCGGCACATCTCTTCACGAACGAGCGTGAGCGGATGCGTTGCCCCGGGCAACGCGTCCGGCGAGGGAAGCGTTGGATCGATGGCGGGACCGAGTTTCGCGGCGAGGTCGGCCGCCTCGATCCGCGCGAGAGC
>CAYOSX010000048.1:9111-17317 GCA_964406745.1 uncultured Opitutus sp. | reverse complement strand
CATGCCGAACAGCGACTTCGCCTGCGCCGCGCCGTCGATCACCCAGCTGGCGTTGAAGATCTTGTGGCGGCAGTGCTCGGAGTTGGCCTGCGCGAACATCATGAGCTCGATGTCATTCGGGTCGCGACCGAGGCTCTGGAAGGCCTTCACGAGGTAATCGATCTCGTCGTCGGCGAGCGCGAGGCCGAGGGTGCGGTTGGCCTCGACGAGGGCGGCGCGGCCCTGCGCGAGCACGGGCACGCTCGTCATGGGGCGCGGCTGCTCGTGCCGGAAGAGCGCGTCGAGCTGGCCGAAGTCGTTGAAGACCGCCTGGGTCATGCGGTCGTGAATCTTGCCGCGGATCGTGGCGAGCTGGGCGGGCGAGATGTGGAGGGCAGGTTGCTTGAGGGCCTGGAGATCGACATCGATGCGGTAGGCGATTACGCGCTCGATGCGCTTGACGCGCTCGAGGCCGCAGATGCGGGCGATGTCGGTGGCCTTCGAGGACCAGGGTGAGATCGTGCCGGGGCGCGGAGCGACGATCTGGAGCAGTCCGTGGACGGGTTGGGTGGAACGGGTAGGGCCGTAGGTGAGCAGCTTCTCGAGAATGGAGCGCTCCGCGTCGCTCAGATCGCCGTCCACCTCGGCGACATGGTGAAACTCGGCACTGAGTGCGCGGGCCGGGATGCCCGCGGCCCGGAGGGCATCGAGCAACTTGTGGATCCGGAAGGGAGAAAGGGCGGGCGCGCCACGGAGGATAAGCATGGTCAAAACGACGTTGTTTCCCATCACGCCGGGCGCGTCAAGGGGCGGGCGCCGGGGAGGAGTGCAACGGATCGGTCGGAGCCGCCGAATAGGTCGGATCAGTCGGAGCTGCGAAGAACACCTGCCCGAGAAAGCCATTGACGAACGGGCCGGGGTTCGCGGAATGAACGTCTTTGAAGCGCGTGAGGTTCATCATCCACCCGAGGTCCCGGCACGACCACCGTCCGCTGAGCGGTGAAGGCATGGGTTGCGGGGTGGCGCAGCAGGGAAGGAGCCGATGTCAGTGAGCCTCGCATCGGATCTGGTAATCCGAACTGCCGGCTTGGCCGTGGTTCCTGACAAGCGTTTGCCTTTCCATGTCCGATAAGATCACACACGAATGCGGGATCGCCATGGTGCGGCTTTTGAAGCCGCTCTCGTACTACCAGGAGAAGTACGGTTCCCCGCTCTGGGGTTTCACCAAGCTGTTCCTGCTGATGGAGAAACAGCACAACCGTGGCCAGGACGGCGCAGGTGTGTCCTGCGTGAAGCTCGATGTGCCGGCGGGGGATCCTTTCATGTTCCGCGAGCGGTGCGTGAAATCCAACCCGCTCGACAAGATCTTCAAGTCGCTGCTCAACCAGTACAACGAACGCGTGGCGGCCGGTGTGGTCCACCCCGAGTTTCCCGACACGGTCAAGAAGCACTTCGATTTCGGCGGCGAACTGCTGATGGGGCACCTCCGCTATGGCACGAGCGGCGGCTATAACCTCAGTTCCTGTCATCCGTTCTTCCGACGGAGTCCCTGGCCAACGCGCAACCTGGCCTTGTGCGGCAATTTCAACATGACCAACACGGCGGAGCTCAACCAGAGCCTCATCGCCATCGGTCAGCATCCGATCGTCGCCACCGACACGCAGGCCTTGCTGGAGAAGATCGGCTTCTTCCTCGATGAGGAGCATGAGGACATCTTCCGTTTCCTGCGCACCCGCGACCTTAAGGGCGCGGAGATTTCCCATCGTATCAGCGAGGATCTCGACCTCGCGCGCGTCATCACCCGCGCGTCGCAGAAGTGGGACGGCGGGTACACCCTGTGCGGCACGATCGGCAACGGCGACGCCTTCGTGGCGCGCGATCCCTCCGGCATCCGTCCGTGCTGGTATTTCCAGAGCGACGAGGTGGTGGCCTTCGCCTCGGAGCGCGCCCCGCTGATGACGGTCTTCGACCTTGGCCTCGACGATGTGAAGGAGGTCGCGCCCGGTCACGTCATGGTGATCAAGCGCCGCGGCACCGTGACCTCGACGCCGTTCACCGCGCCGATGTCGCGCGCCTCGTGCTCCTTCGAACGCATCTATTTTTCCCGCGGCAACGACATCGACATCTACCGCGAGCGCAAAGCCCTGGGTGCCGGCCTCGCCGACCAGGTGCTCAAGGCGGTCGACTACGATTGGGCGAAGACCGTCTTCAGCTTCATTCCGAACACGGCCGAGGTCGCCTACTACGGCCTGCTCTCGGCCCTGCGCGAGCGACGGCGCGACGAGGTCAAGAAGGCGATCCTCGAGGCGTCCTCCCAGGGCCGGCTCGACGAGGCGATGCTCGACGAACTGATCCTGCGCAACTGGCCCCGCGGCGAGAAGGTGGTGAGCAAGGACGTGAAGATCCGCACCTTCATCGGCCAGGAGGCGATGCGGAACCAGCTTTCCAGCCACGTCTACGACATCACCTACGGTTCCGTGCAGCCCGGGGACAACCTCGTGTGCGTCGACGACTCCATCGTACGCGGCACCACGCTCCGCCGCTCGATCCTGCGCATCCTTGCCCGTCTCCATCCGCGAAAGATCGTGATCGTCTCGACCGCCCCGCAGATTCGTTATCCGGATTGCTACGGCATCGACATGTCAGAGCTTGGCAAGTTCGTCGCCTTCGAGGCAACGGTGGCCTTGCTCAAGGAGCGCGGGAAGGGCGAGCTGCTCGCCGAGGTCTACGGGCTTTGCCGCGAGGCGGTGGTGAAGGGCGAGGCGGTCAATCACGTGCGAAAGCTCTACGAGCCGTTCACGCCCGAGGAGATTTCCGCCAAGATCACCGAACTTGTGCGTCCGAAGAACATCGAGTGGCAGGGCGAAATGGAGATCATCTTCCAGACCATCGGCAGCCTGCATGCCGCGGTGCCCCATCACACCGGTGACTGGTATTTTACCGGCAAATACCCGACACCCGGCGGCTATCGCGTCGTGAACCAGGCCTACATGAACTACTACGACCAGAGTGAAGGTCGGAGTTATTGAGCGCGACTGGAGCCCTTCGTCATGTCCCTTTCCTACGAATCCTCCGGAGTCCGTTACGACCAGCTCGACGCGTTCAAGCGTGCCTGCCAGAAGGCCGCCCGCAGCACGGCTCCGCTGCTGGCGGACCATGGCTATGCTGAGCCCGCGACCACCCGCGGCGAGAGTGCCTATCTGATCGAGGCGTCCGACCATTACCTCGCGCATGTCGAGGAAGGCCTCGGCACGAAGAACCTCGTGGCCGACGCCGTCTATGCGGCGACGGGCAAGTGTTTCTACCGCGAGATCTCGATCGATACCGTTGCCACCATCGTCAACGACCTTGCGACGTGCGGGGCGCTGCCGATCTCCGTGGCGATGCACGCCGCCGTGGGCGACTCCGGATGGTTCGCGGATGAGAAACGCGTGCAGGGCCTCGTTGACGGTTTTGCCGAAGGCTGCCGCCAGGCGGGTGCCGTCTGGGGCGGAGGGGAAACGCCCACGTTGAAGGGCATTGTCGAGGCCGCGACCATCGTGCTCGCCGGGTCCGCGATTGGAAAGATCCAGCCGAAGTCATTGCGCATCACGGGCGACGTGAAGGACGGTGACGCGATTGTTTTCCTGGCCTCGTCCGGCGTGCAGACGAATGGATTGTCGCTCTGCCGCCTGATCGCCGACAAGCTGCCGCAGGGTTATCAGACCCCCATCGGCCACGGCGACGCCCGCACGTACGGCGAGGCCTTGCTGGCGCCGTCGGTCATCTACGTGGCCTTCGTGCGCGAGTGCCAGCGTCGCGGCATCCCGCTCAACTACGTGGCGCATGTGACCGGCCACGGCTGGCGCAAGTTGATGCGCCTGGAGGAAGCGTTCGTCTACGAGATCGACGCGGTGCGCGACGAGCCGGCCCTGTTCAAGTTTCTCATGGAGGCGGGCCCGATCTCGCCGCGCGAAGCGTACGCCACCTTCAACATGGGCGTGGGCTTCGCGGCCTACGTTGCGCCTTCGCAGGTCGACGCGGTGCTGTCCGCGGCGCGCGACACCGGTTACGACGCCTGGCGTGCCGGAACCGTGCGAAAGCAGGGTGAGCGCAAGGCCGTGGAGATTCGCAGCCTGGGCATCACGTTCGAAGGCGACACGTTGCAGGTGCGGTAACGAGCCCCCCGAGGGAGGAGCGGCGCGTCAGCGCGCGCGGGCGGCGTGACGCAGCGCCCGCTGGTAAGCGTTGATGCCCGGGTCTTCCGTCGTGTCGCAGAGCGCGTCGACGAGGAGGCTGATCGCTTCGCGATTTTCTCCGACGTCGTGCAACGCGAGCGCAAGGAAGGCGTCGATCTCGCGGTTGTCGGGGAACTGGGCACGGGCGGAGCGGAGGACAGCGACGGCGCGGTCACGTTCGCCCAAGGCGCGGTGGGTCATGCCCAGGCCGATCAGTGCGCCGGCGAGTTCGTTGGGGGCGAGACCGAGGGCGACGGCTTTCTCGTAGTGCGGCAGGGCCTCCGCGGGCCGGCCGAGCACGTCCAGCGTCCAGGCGATCTGGGCGTGGATCTCGGCAACATTCGGGAACCGGACCGCGAGGGACTCCAGTTGCGTGACGGCGCCTTCAATCCGACCGCCATGACGCGAGCCAACAATGGCGTCGAGTTCGGGTTTCCAGTCGGGCGGAACGGAGTCGTTCGGCAAGCCTGTCAAAGGAGAGCGCGAAATTGGTCGGGGCTCAAACCTGCATCGCGAGCGATGGACCCCATGGTGATGGCGTTGATCGAGTTATGACGGGGAATGATGAGGCGTGTCTTGCCGTTGCTCATCACGATGTGTCCGCTTTGCCTGACGATGCGATAACCGAGTTTCTCGAATGCGCGCACGGCGTCATGTTGACCAACCCCTGGGATACGAGGCATGTCAGACCACGACTTCCGCCTGCTCGAAACGCCTGAGACCGGTCTCCTCCGCTTCGACCTCCAGCCACAACCGGATTGCCTCTTTGATGTTGGTCAAGGCCTCCTCACGCGATGCCCCTTGGGAATGGCAGCCGGGAAGGTCGGGACAACTCACTGCCCATCCCTCGTCGGATTGGAAGAGTGTCACGCGATAGTTCATTGGTGAAACAGTTGCCAGAAGGCCGGGTGGGTCAAGTGAGCGGAAGGGGCTGCAATGGCGTCACGCTTTTTGTTTCCCCGCCAGTGCGCGCGTGGCGATCTCGGTCTTCAGGCGTTCGAAGTAGTGGGCGAACGGAAGCACGCCCTCGTCGCCTTTCGCGCGTGAGCGCACGCTGACGGCACGGGCTTCGGCTTCCTTGGCGCCGAGGACGAGGGTGTAGGGCACCTTGTCGAGTTCGGCCCGCCGGATCTTCGCGCCGAGTTTGTCGCTGTGCTCGTCGAGCACGGCGCGCACGCCGGCCGCCTTGAGTTGGGCCAGCAGGTCGCGCCCGTAATCGAGGGTCTTCTCCGAGATCGGCAGCAGGCGCACCTGCTCGGGTGCGAGCCAGACGGGGAAATCGCCGTTGAAGTGCTCACTGAGCACGCCGCAGAAACGCTCCATCGAGCCGAAGGGCGCGCGATGGATCATAACCGGACGATGCTGCTGGTTGTCGGGACCAATGTAGCTCAGGTCGAAACGGATCGGCAGGTTGTAGTCGACCTGCACGGTGCCGAGCTGCCACTCGCGGCCGATGACGTCTTTGACCACAAAGTCGATCTTGGGGCCGTAGAACGCGACTTCGCCCGGCTCCTCCGTGAACGAGACCCCGAGGGTCTTCGCGGCCTCGCGGCAGGCGGCCTCGGCCTTGTCCCAGTTGGCGGCATCGCCGGTGTACTTGTTCGAGTCGGGATCGCGCAGGCCGACGCGCACGCGATAGTCATGCATGCCGAGCGTGTTGAGCACGATCTTCACCAGCGAGAGACAGCCGAGCACCTCCTGGGCGACCTGTTCCTCGGTGCAGAAAAGATGGGCGTCGTCCTGCGTGAAACCGCGGACGCGCGTCATGCCGTTGAGCTCGCCGCTCTGTTCCCAACGGTAAACGGTGCCGAACTCGGCGAGGCGCACGGGAAGGTCGCGGTAGCTGTGCGGCTGCGAGGCGAAGATCTTGATGTGATGGGGACAGTTCATCGGCTTCAGCATGAAACCGTTGAGCAACTGGTCGTCGGGTTTGACGCGATCGGGGGTGATCGTTTCGCGGCCCGTGCGTTCGTTGAGCTGCGCGGCGAGGCGTGCGGAAACGGCCTCAAGGCGGGCAAAGGCTTCGCCGCAGGAGCAGCCCTCGTGCAGGACTTGGGCGAGGGATTCGTTTTCGATGACGGGCGCGAACTGGGATTCCTTGTAATACGGGAAGTGTCCGGAGGTCTTGTAGAGCTCCAGTTTGCCGATGTGCGGCGTGAAGACCTGCGAGTATCCCTGCTTGCGCAGTTCCTCGCCGATGAAGTTCTGCAGCTCCTGGCGCAGGATGGCGCCGTTGGGCGTCCAGAGAATCAGGCCCTGGCCGACATCCTCGTCGATGTGGAACAGCTTCAGGTCGCGTCCCAGTTTGCGATGGTCGCGAGCCTTGGCCTGTTCGAGACGCTCGAGGTATTGGGCCAATTCATCCTTGGTCGGGAAGGCCGTGCCGTAGATGCGCTGGAGCTGCTTGTTCTTTTCGTCACCGCGGTGGTACGCACCGGCGATCGAGAGCAGCTTGAAGGCCTTCAGCTTGGAGCTGTAGCGCACGTGCGTGCCGGCGCAGAGATCCATGAACTCGCCATTCTGATAAAAGGAGATCGCCTCATCCGCGGGAATGTCGGCCAGACGGCCCAGCTTGTAGCGGGCCTGTCCGCGCGAGGTGATGATCTGGATGGCTTCGTCGCGCGACACTTCCTTGCGCAGGAAAGGCTGGTTTTCCTCGGCGACCTTCTTCATCTCGACCTCGATTTTCGCGAGGTCGTCCAGGGTGAATTTATGATCGAGATCGAAGTCGTAATAAAACCCCGTGTCGGTGGGTGGTCCGATGTCGAGCTTGGCGTCCGGGAACAGACGCAGGACCGCCGTTGCGAGGATGTGCGCGGCGGAGTGACGGAGTTCTTCGAGCGGAGACATGGGCATGGTGAAGGAGAAAGGCGGAAGGGTTGAAGGACGGAAAGGCTGAAAAATGGACCTCGCGGAGGGATTGATGGTGGAGAAGTGGCCAACTGAAGCTTAAATGCAAATCCGTGGCTTGACTGCCGTCGTGATGACGGGATGCTTTGCAAATGCGATCCGTCGAACGTCTGCTTGGCTCCTCCAAACACTTTCCCTTGGAGATCACGCTTGCGAGTGGAGACAGGCATGTGATCGACCACCCCGATCATGCGACGGTGCATCCCCGGACAGGAGATCTGATTGTTTTTCCCGACGAAGGGGACGAATTTTCTCTGGCGATCAATCCTTCGCAGATCGTATCGATCCGTCCCTTACGTCGGAAGAAGCGGGCTGCCTGAGCGTCATTTTCTCGCCGGCTCCAGCGCATATCCGTCCTTGCGGTCGAGCATGGTCCAGCCGGCGGCGGCGATTTCCTTGCGCAGCGCGTCGGCCGTGGCGAAATCCTTGGCCTGCTTTGCGGACCAGCGTTTCTCAGCGAGCGTTGTGACCTCGGCCGGGGCCTCGGTGGTGTCTGCGGGTTTGGCCTCGAGCTTGAAGCCCAGGGCAAACAGTGCCCGGTCGAAGGCGGCGAGGTCGCCCTTGTGGGCCGGTTGGTGCTCGTAGCTGTTGATCAAACCGAAGAGGGCACCCAAGGCCGCCGGCGTGTTGAGATCCTCCCGCAGAGCATTGAGCACCGTGTCGAAACGGGGTGAGGGTGGGGTCGCGGGATCGAGGCCGCGCTTGACGAGGTGTTCGCGAAACGCCCGCAGGCCGGCGAGGGCCTTCTCGGCGGCGTGCAGCGAATCGAGGGTGAAGTTGAGCTGCTTGCGCGGATGGCCGGCGAGCAGGGCGTAGCGCAGCGCCATCGGGCTGAAGCCTTTCGCCTTGAGGTCGTCGAGGGTGTAGAGATTGCCCAGCGACTTGCTCATCTTCCTGCCGTCCACGAGCAGGTGCTCGCTGTGGTACCAATGATGCGAGAACGTCGTTCCGTTGCAGCACTGGCTTTGCGCGATCTCGTTTTCGTGATGCGGAAAGAGCAGGTCGACGCCGCCGGTGTGCAGATCGATCGTCGGGCCGAGCAGGGCCTTGCTCATGGCGCTGCACTCGATGTGCCAGCCGGGGCGTCCCTCGGCGGCGCC
>CAYOSX010000048.1:0-9101 GCA_964406745.1 uncultured Opitutus sp. | reverse complement strand
CCCGGGCCACTTCACGTCGCCATCCTCGGGCTTGTGCGCTTTCCAGAGGGCGAAATCGCTGCCGTCCTCCTTTTCGTCGGCGTCGGCCGCGGCGGCTTTAAGTGCGGTGCCGGTCTTGAGCTCGCGCTCCTTCACGCGGGAGAGCGCACCGTACCCATCAAATGACGACACCTTGAAGTAGACCGAGCCGTCGGCGGCGCGGTAGGCGTTGCCCTTCTCCATGAGCACCTCGATCATGTCGACCTGCTCGCGCATGAAGCGCGGATCGGTCGCGCGGGGCTCCTCGTGCGGGCGCAGGCAGTTGAGGGCGTCGCAGTCGGCGTGAAACTTCTCCGTCCACTGCCGGGTCACGTCCCCCAGCGGACGACCCTCCTCGCGTGAGCGGCGGATGGTCTTGTCATCGACGTCGGTCAGGTTGCGAACGTGTTTCACCTTCTCCGGGCCGAACTCGAGGTCGAGCAGCCGGCGCAGCACGTCATTGATCACAAAGGTGCGGAAATTTCCGATGTGAGCGGGAGCGTAGACGGTCGGTCCGCAGTTGTAGAAGCGGAAGACGCCGTCAGCCTGGGAGGCGCACAGGGGGCGGGTTTCCCGGGAAAGCGAGTCGTGAAGCGAGATGGGCATGAAGGCGAGGAAAGGCGTCCGCGGAGAAGATTTGCGTGAAGCGGGAAAGAATGGCGGTTTAAGGGCTTACTCAAGCGTTTCCATGGAATCCACCGACCGTCTTTCCCTGATCCAGCGTCCCCGGCGCCTGCGTCGCAGTGCGGGCCTGCGGGCCCTCGTTGCTGAAACCGTCTTGCGACCGGAGGACTTCATCGCGCCGCTCTTTGTCGTGGAGGGCAAGGGAGCACCCGAGGAGATCGCCTCGATGCCAGGTGTCTTTCGCTTCAACGTGCAGGATCTGGTCGAGGAGTGTCGTGCCTTGGACGAGCTGGGCATCCGTGCGGTGGCCTTGTTTCCCAAGCTGGATTCCAAGCTCAAGGATGACGAAGGCTCGCGCGCCCTCGATCCGGATACGCTGGTGCTGCGGGCGGTGCGGGCGGTGAAGAGAGCGGTGCCCGACCTGCTGGTGATTACGGATGTCGCGCTCGACCCGTACACCGGTCACGGCCATGACGGCGTGCTCACCGCGGCGCGGGACGACGTCGACAATGACAGGACCGTGGCGATTCTATCCAAGATGGCGGTTCTGCAGGCGCGGGCCGGGGTGGATCTCGTGGCCCCGTCGGACATGATGGACGGACGTGTTGGCGCGATCCGGGCCGCGCTCGACGAGGCCGGTTTTACGGGGACGGGGATTCTGGCGTACTCTTCCAAGTTCAACTCCGCCTACTACGGCCCCTTTCGCGAGGCCGTGGGCAGTGCTCAGGCCGCGGGCACCACGTTGCTCAGCAAGGCAACCTATCAACTCGACCCGCCCAATCGGCGCGAGGCCGTGGAGGAGGCCCTGCTCGACGAGCAGGAGGGTGCTGACATCATCATGGTGAAACCCGCCGGGCCCTATCTCGACGTCATCCGCGAAGTCCGCGACGCGGTCGCCAAGCCGGTGGCTGCGTATCAGGTCTCGGGCGAATACGCGCAGATTCACGCCGCCGCCCGCCTCGGGTGGCTCGACCTCGTGCGCACGCGCAACGAATCGCTGCTCGCGATCAAGCGCGCCGGGGCGGACATGATCCTGACCTACTTCGCCAAAGAGATGGCAAAGGCGCTCGGTTGAGATCCTCCCGGATTCTACCGCGCGTTCCGCAGCAGGGCGCGGGTGAGTACGATGTGTCCCGCCAGGGCCCCGGCCACGCACACCGGCCCGATCAGGGCGTAGGGCCAGTGTAACGCCAGCACGAGCGGGGGCGATACGTTCCACCCGAACGGAACCGGCGACGAGAGCAGCGCGACGCGCACCACATTGATCAGGAGTACGAAGCCGATCGTGTTGGCGAGCCATGCGACGGCACGGCTGCGTCCCGACCATGGCATCGCCAACAGGGCAGCGAATCCACTCAGGATGTCCCAATTCTGCCCGGTCCAGCTCATCGTGTGCGGGATGGTTCCGCTTTCGGCCCAACGGTGCAGGACGAGTTCCAGCGGCAGGCGAAAGGACTGAAATCCGACCAGCGCCGGGATGGGAAGGCCTGCCGCGAGCCGTCCTCCGAACCGAGAGAAGCCAACTGCCAGGCCCGAAGCCAGCACGGCACCGAAAAAGACGGGAAGGCCCGACAAGGGCAGTCTTTGCATTTGGCCGCTCGCCACTAGAGCCGAGAGCAGACCGAGCCAGGCAAGGGTGATGGCCGCTGCGCGGATTTGCATGCTTCGCCCTTTCCCGGGGGTGGCCCGATAGGCGTGGCGTGTTGCGATCAAAAGGGCCGCAAGGACGGCGGCTATGATCGTGCCGAAAGCGACTAGCGATCCGGTCGAGGCAGGTTGGAAGGCCATAGTCAGTTTCCCGGCTCAGAACGCCGAGCGCGGCACCTGAATCGAATCCCCCGGCATCATGCGCAGATCCTCCGAGGGCTCGCGTTGAGCGAGGGTGACGTTGAAGGGGTACGCGGTCTGTTCCCGCACGAGGCTGACGCCGGTTTCGCGCGCATACAGGGTGAAGCCTCCGGCGGCCTGAATGGCTTTGGTCACGGTGAGGTCGGGCGTCCAGACGATGCGTCCGGGTCGTTGGACCTCGCCGCCGACATAGACATAGCGCTCTGTCACGGAGACCGAGACGTCCACTGTCGTGTAGATGCGTTTCGAAACATACGTTTCGCGGATACGTTGGGAAAGGTCGGAGGGTGTGAGGCCGGCGGCGTTGACCACACCAATGAGCGGCAGGCTGATGACACCCTGGTCGTCGATCTGGACGGCGTTGGTGCTGGGGTCGGGCACGCCTTGGATGCTTACGACCAAGCTGTCTCCGGCGCGCAAAAGGGCGGCGGACGTGGCATCGGGGATGCGGGGATTGCTGGCGACGGGCGCGGGCCCGGTGGTGCAGGCGGCGGTCACCAAGGCGCAGGCGGCCAGCGCGAAGAACGAGAAAAGACGCGGGAGGGCGAGGGCGGCCATGGACGGGGAGCTTCGGAGGGAGGGTGGGCGGACGAAAGCAAAAACAAAAAGGGCCGGCCCTTGCGGGTCGGCCCGGAAATCTCAGCGGCGCTTGCGGGCGCCACGGCGTGGAGTCTCGCCCTCGTCGGCGTCCTCCTCTTCGTCGTCTTCTTCGTCCTCGTCGCCTTCTTTCTTCTCTTTATCGCCGTCTTCGTCGTCGTCCTCTTCCTCGTCTTCATCCCACTTGAGGGATGAATCGTTCTTGAGGGCCTCCTCGTCGGCTTCGTCGACGTCGGGCAGATCGGCGTCGTCGATCTCTTCGTCATCGTCGGCCGAACGCTCGCCCTCTTCCTCGCCTTCCCAGCCGGCGGGGGTGTAGTCGAGAATTGCGGTGAGTTCCTCAAAGACGTGGACGGCCTTGCCCTCGATGAAACTGGCGTTCTGGTCTTCGCGAATCTCGTCCTCGACCTCGTCGACGGTGAGCTTGGACTCGAAGTTGAAGAGGTCGTTGAGCATCTTCACCCGGCACCGGGTGAGGTGGTCAAGCAGGTCGGCATAGGGCCCGTTTTCCTCGTCGAGAATGTCCGGGAGGGCGAAGAGCTTCTCCTCGGACTCGAAGATCGAGTCCTTCACGCGCTTCAGGCGCACGCGGCCGTTGCCGAGGTCCTTTTGGATGCGGAAGGGAATAAAGGCCGGCTCCATGAGATCCTGGTCGAATCCATAATCTCGCATCGGCTCCACCAATTCAATGAGGTGCGCTACCTGCCGTGGGTCGACAATGCTGAGACCGTCGGTGTCCCAGCGGACCGGATCGCTGACTTCTTCGACCCACCAATTGTGATCTTCACCGAGTCGGACGATGCACCAGTCGAGAATTGCAGAGGATTTTGCCATGTTTTTTGGGTGGAGCGATAGGCGGAGCAAAAGGCCCGGTTTGCGGCGGAGTCAAATCGCTAAAGTGACTTTTCATCGACTTTCGCAAGACTCCTCCGGCCGAGGCGTTCGCGCCTGAAATTTTGGCGCAGCGTGCGAGGGGCAGGGTTAAAAACAAGCACAAAAGAAGGGCGTATATTGCGCTCTGGCGACCGGGCGTGGCGGCGGGTCGGTGTTCGGGGCGGGATCTTGCCTTTTGAAGGTGCCCTCCCACTGTCGCGCTCGATGGATTTTCTCTATGAAAAGGCGGCGCGTCGCTGGCTGTTCCGGCTCGATTCCGAGCGGGCGCATGAAGTGGGCGTGAAGGCCATGGCCCTGCTGGGTGCGATGGCTCCCGTCCGCCACCTGCTCGAGCGCTGGGCGCAGTTGCCGGCCGCGCGGTTCCGCCCGATCGACGTGTTTGGACTGCGCTTTCCCAACGCCATCGGCCTGGCGGCGGGTTTCGACAAGAACGCGGTGGCGTGGCCGGGCGCGGCGGCGCTGGGATTCGGCCATGTGGAAATCGGGACAGTCACCGCACTCGCGCAGGAGGGAAACCCGAAGCCGCGCATGTTTCGTTTCCCGGCCGAGGAAGCGGTAATTAACCGGATGGGCTTCAATAACCAGGGGGCGGAGGCGGTCGCGGCGAGGCTCGCGCGGCAGCCGGGACGCGGGCGCCGACGCATCCCTTTGGGTATCAATCTCGGCAAGTCAAAGGTTGCGCCGCTCGATCAGGCGACGGCGGACTACCTCGCGAGTTTCGAGAAGCTTGCGGAGCACGCGGACTATCTGGTCCTGAATGTATCAAGCCCGAACACGCCCGGCCTGCGCACCCTGCAGGATGCCGGTCCGCTTCGAGAACTGCTTGGCGCGATCACGGCGGCCAACCGGGAACGCGCGCAACGAACGGACGGGCGGCGCCTGCCCGTGTTGCTGAAAATCGCCCCGGACCTCTCGTGGCCCCAAATTGACGCGGCACTGGGAGTCATCGCCGAGTTCGGGCTGGATGGTATCATTGCCACGAATACAACCCTGGCGCGTCCGGGGCCGTTTGCGTCGGTCGGCGAGGCCGGTGGCCTGAGCGGTGCGCCGCTGCGGGCGAGGTCGACCGAGATCATCGGCTACATTGCGCGTGAAACCCGTGGACGCCTGCCCATCATCGGTGTGGGCGGGATCACCGATCCGGAGAGTGCGGGCGAGAAGCTGGATGCCGGCGCCACGCTGGTGCAGGTCTACACCGGGATGATCTATCGGGGACCGTTTTTTGCCCGGGTGCTGGCGCAGGCGCTGTCCGACCGCCAGCGCGTGCACGGGTAAAGGAAAACGGAGGCGATCCTTTCAACGCAGAGGCGCGAAGGCGCGGAGGGCACTCCAAACGCCACAAAGCGTGGAGGAAGTGCCTGTCGTCGCTCTGCGTCTTGGCGACTCTGCGTTGAGAAGAGTGTTAAGGCTCAGCCACCGCCGTTGCCGGCGCGGACTCAGATCGCCCAGTCCCACGCCATCATCTCGGCGGCGTCGCGGCACTCGACGGCCTTTTCTTTCCGGCGGCGGGAGCGGATGATGAGGTTCTCGTTCTTGTAGTAGGCGATGCTGTTGGCGGGCACGGATTCGAGAATCCACACATTGGCTCCGATGATGGAGTGGGTGCCGATGCGCGTGTCGCCGCCGAGGATCGTGGCGTGCGCGTAGATGGTGACGCCGTCGTCGATGTCGGGGTGGCGTTTCACGCCCTTGATCGGGTTGCCCTGGTTGTCGACCTCGAAGGACTTCGCGCCGAGGGTGACGCCCTGGTAGATCTTCACGTTGTTGCCGATGCGTGTGCTTTCGCCGATGACAACGCCCGTGCCGTGGTCGATGAAGAAGTGCGTGCCAATCTGCGCGCCGGGATGGATGTCGGTGCCGGTGCGTTCGTGGGCGTATTCGGTGAGCATGCGCGGGAGCAGCGGCACGCCCAGCTTGTAGAGGACGTGGGCGATGCGCTGGAGGGAGATCGCAAGTACGCACGGGTAGGCGAGGATGATTTCCTCAACGCTGCGCGCAGCCGGATCGCCAGCGTAGGCGGCTGCGACGTCCGTCTGCACGATACTGCGAATGGCCGGCAACGATTCGAGCAGGGCGGTGGCGTGGGTGTGCGCGGTCTCGGCGGGGGCGTCGGCTTTGGCGAAACGCAGGCATTTTTCGATCTCCCCGGTCAGGCGCGTAGCCACGGCATGAAGGCGCTGGCCCGTGATCGTGGGAACGTCGCTTTTGATCAGGGGTTTCTGTTCGAAAAACCCGGGAAAGAGCAGGTGCATGAAGTCGGACGCCAGCTGGTTGACGGACTCCTGATCGGGCAGGTTGATGCCGTCGAAGTGGTTGATACCACCCTCCTTCTCATACGAGGCGAGCAAGGCATTTTGAATGTCGGCGAGCTTCATGAATTGGGGAATAACCACAAACCCGGGTGAAGGCGAAGGGTCAAAGAGGATTTTGGCAAAACCTCATTTCCGGGCTTTACAAGGCCCCGGCCATCTTGCTTAGTCCGCCTTCCCTTTGTTTGGAACGCTCAGGTGGTGGAATTGGTAGACACACACGTTTGAGGGGCGTGTGCCGAAAGGCGTAAGGGTTCGAGTCCCTTCCTGAGCACCACCTTTTTCAGAGGTCAATTAGTATGGCGTCGCTGAATGTTGCCGATAATTTCGGGCATCATTTTGGGAAGGCCGAAAAAGGCGGGTGTTTTCACCCTCAAGCGGATTCGCGTCAAAAACGGTAGCTTCGACTACTCCACATGACGGGTCGAAGGACACTTTAAAGGCGAGCGTATCCGCCGCAACTTCAAGAAGCGGGACGAAGCAATCGCGCAGAAGCAACGGCTGGAAGTTGCGACCGCGAACGAGTCCGACGAGATCGCAGCCCGCAACACCTCGCTTACCACCGAGCAGTTGCGCGACGCTGAGGCCGCAATCCAGCGCCTAGGCGGCCGCTTCCTCTCTGTGGCGGTGGATTTCTTCGTTCGTGAGTACCGCGAGCCCAAGGTCGACAAGACGCTCGCTCAGGGTTTCAGAGAAAGTTGAGCAACAAGATCAACACTCCGTAGAAGCTACGTACAATCATGTTCAAGGGCAGGCAAAGCTGTCTTTCGTCCAGATTCTCGCTCCTGCGGCCGCTCCTCGCGTTTATCTATTGGGCTTTGGCCTCCCGTACCGGCTCGCATTCCCGGTTCACCGCCTTTTTGCCCCACCGGTCGACCCCGCGCGCAGGCCGTCGCGGGATTCTGGCAACCGTCCCTGATCATTTGTTTCAAGGATCGAGCAGGAGAGGAAAACCGGTTCGAACAGGCCGGATCCTTGAACACTTGGGTACGGTGTATTCATAGCCGAAGTTCGGCGCCACTCACACTTGAATCCCATCAACGGCTCCATGTGGAACGCTGGTTTTGGCTCGTGCGCGTACGCGGGGTTGCCCATATACTTGGAACTATTTAGCGTTTATTGATCAATAACGATAGTTGCCGGAAGCTCCTATGACGATATCAGTCACATTAGAAGAGAGTGAGTCTGTCCTGAGGCGATGGTCGCCTTGTTTTTGGACAGTCCACGGAGTGTTGATTGTTGCGCTAGTTGGGGGATTAGCTCGTGCGTCTGTGCCTGTGGGGAACCTGCCATCGCAAGCTCGGTCGGCGGAGGGTCTCGTTATCTCCTGGAAGGAACACCGGATCGATGATGAAGCGAAATCCGGGATCGCGCTTCGGGGCGGTGACGGCCTTGTGTTGGCAGACTTTAATCGAGACGGCCGGATCGATATCGCTTCGGTCCACGAAGACAGTTTCCACGTGCGGATCGCTTACGGTGGCGCCACTGCGGAGGAATGGATTCCCGGCACGCTCGCGTCCGGTGCCGAGGCCCGAGGAGCGGAGGATGTGTGCGCCGGTGATTTCAATAGAGACGGTTGGCCTGATCTCGCAGTTGCTTGCGAGGCGGGTCATTTGCTCTATCTTCAGAATCCCGGTCGGACTGTTGGCAAGGTGGAGTGGCCGAAGACTGTGCTCGCTGGCACGCAGGGCCGCGGTTCTTTTATCAGGGTTCATGCAGCTGACTTGGATGGCGACGGCTACCCTGAACTGATTGCCGCGAACAAGGGCAGCCCGGGTCCAGCGCCAAAGTCGATTTCGTATTTCCAGGCGCCGTCCGACGCGCTGCAGGGCGTCTGGACGGAAAAGCTACTTCTTGAAGTGAAGCAGGGGATCAACTGTCCGGCCGTTGACATTGACGAAGATGGTGATTTGGACGTCTTGGCCTGCGACCAAGGCGCGCAACGCCTCACATGGCTTCTCAATGACGGTGAGGCGGGATTCCGGCCGGTGCCGCTTTTATTCACTGAACAGCTCGAGGGCATTGGTGGGCTGCGGGGCTTCGCCGCCGACTTCTCAGATTTCAACGGTGACGGGCGGACCGATGTCGTCCTTTGCGGCGAACGGGAGGCGCTTATCTGGATCGAGCAACCGCGATCATATGATGAAGCGTGGCGAATGCATCGGATCGGAAGCACATTTCCGGACGCGATTGCAGCCATCACGGTGGCCGATATCGACGGAGACGGCGATCCTGATGTCATTGTGGGTGGCTACAGCGTTGACCCGCGCGATCACGACAGCCCTGCAATCACGGCTGAGCATCCTTTGGGACGGATTGCCTGGTTCGAGAACGTCGCGGGGGACGGTACATCATGGCGCCGGCACGACGTGTTCCGGATCAAGCGCGGCATGTACGATGTCCTGGCTGCGTACGACATCGATCGTGACGGAGACGTGGATTTTGTCGGGACCCGGGGCAACAGCGGAACCTACGACGGTGTGTTCTGGCTGGAGCAGGTCCGCACTTCGGAGCCGAAGCCCTCGTTCCAGCGGGCGCGGGACCACGAGAGTGAGGCGATGCCGCTGCCCGAAGTCGAACGCGGCTCAGTAAACTAAAGGCTTCCGGGGTTGGGACTACCCCCAACGTGCTTGGCTTATGCAGGCGGACACGATGAGCATCACCTGCGGAATTGAGCAGCTAGGGTACTACGAGAGTTGAGACGTGCGCGCAGAGGACAATCCTGACGGCCAGGGTGACCACCCCAAGAGGTAACGTGCTACCTGCCGTATTCCGGAGTCCACGGCTGCTTCTCCCGCGTCTCTAGGAACC
>CAYOSX010000047.1:0-17729 GCA_964406745.1 uncultured Opitutus sp. | reverse complement strand
CGCGATGAATTTGTGCGGGGATTGGAGGCGTTCTCCCACCTCTGGCTGCTGACTCATTTTCATATGAACCCGCCGTGGACGGGAGCAGGCACAGTGCGTCCGCCGCGTTTGGGCGGCAACGAGCGGGTTGGGGTCTTCGCCTCGCGCTCTCCCAACCGGCCGAACACCGTCGGCCTGAGTCTCGTGCGCCTTCTGGAGATTCAACCCTCGCCTGGGCTCGCCCTGCGCGTGGCTGGCGTCGATGCCGTGGATGGCACGCCGGTCTTCGACATCAAACCCTATCTTCCGTGGTGCGAGGCGCCGGCCGAGGCGCGAGCCGACTGGGCGCCCTCGGCGCCCGGGCACCGCGAGGAGCCGGCCGTGCATATTCCTCCTGAGGTGGTGGAACGTGTGATGCGCGAGGACGGAGAACGCGGGCCAAAGACGCTCGAGCTGATTCGTGCGCTGCTGCGCCTTGATCCCCAGCCTGCCTACCAGCACGAGAGTGAACGCACCTATGGCATGACGGTCGCCGGGTGGAACGTGCGCTGGCGGATCTGTGCGAACGGGGCGGTCGAGGTGGCCTCGGTGGAGCGACGCTAGCCGGTGCGCTCAAATCGGAAGAGACGGACAAGAGTGTCCGTCCTCCCAGGGCTGTCGAGATTCGTGGAAGCTCAGCTTGCGCGCGGGGTCTCGGCGAGGGCGGCGTCGAAGGCCTTGAGCATCGCGGCGATCGTCTCATCGGTCTCGTCGCCCATGTTGGAAATGCGGAAGGTCTTGCCCTTGAGCTTGCCGTAGCCGCCGTCGATCACGAGGCCGTGTTTGCTCTTGAGCGTCTTGTTCAGAGCGCCGAGATCGATATTGAGGTTGTTCGCGAAGCAGTTGAGCGAGACGGAGCCGAAACCCTCCTTCGGGAAGAGCTTGAACCCCTTGGCGAGCACGTGGTCGCGGACGGTCTTGTTGAGACGGGCATGGCGGGCGTGACGGTTGGCGATCCCCTCGGCCTTGATGTCGGCGAGCTTCGACTTGAGCGCGTAGATCAGCGGAATGACCGGCGTGCTCGGTGTCATGCCGTTCTCGTGGTTCTTCTGGAACTCCAGCAGGTCGAAGTAGTACCCGCGATTCGGCGTCGTAGCGGCGCGATCGAGGGCGCGTTTCGAAACCGAGCAGAGCGCGAGGCCGGGGGGCAGGGCGAGTGCCTTTTGCGACCCGGTGATCAGGATGTCGATGCCGAGGGCGTCCTTCGGAATCGGGAGCACGCTGAACGAACTGACGGTGTCGACGATTGAGATCACGTCGGGGAACGAGCGGATCACCTCCATCAGCGCCGGCAGGTCACTCATGCACCCACACGATGTTTCGTTGTGAATCAGCGTGATGGCGTCGTACCCGCCGGTGGCGAGCTCGCGGCGGACGGCCTCCGGGTCGACCGGCTGGCCCCAATCGAACTTGAGGGCGGTCGCCTGCAGGCCGCAGCGGAGGGCGACATCGTTCCACTTGTCGGAGAACGCGCCGTTCATGCAATTGAGGACCTTGCGCTGGCAAACGTTGCGCAGGGCGCCTTCCATGACGCCCCACGCGCTGCTCGTTGAGAGATAGACCGGGTCCTTGGTCTCCATGAGGGCCTGCACGTCCGGCTGGATGGCCTGGTACAGGGCCACGAAATCGGTGCTGCGATGGCCGATCATGGGCTGGGCCATGGCCTGCAGCGTCTTTTCCGAGACGGCGATGGGACCGGGAATGAACAGTTTGTAGCTCATGGGAGAAAAGGTTGGTGTAGATGTGGATTGCGTGAAACGGCGGTCGCGCAGATAGAGAAACCACCACCAATCCCCGAGCCGCCCGTTTCCGTCAATTGCCAATCCCGCCCGCTGAATGTCCGCCAACTGGCTCAAAAAGAAGCTGAACGCCTTCGAGCTGTACGCGATCGATGTGATCACGGGAAAGCGCGAAGACGCCGGGGCGACGGTCTTTGCGGCGTTTTTGCAGGGTCTCGCGACGCTTTTCAGCAGCTTGGTACAGCTTCGTTGGTGGCTCTATCGCAAGCGGATCCTCCATGACCAGCCCCTGGGTTGCCTCGTGGTCGTGGTGGGAAATCTCACCGTCGGCGGAACCGGAAAGACGCCCGTCGTCGAGAAGTTCGCGCGCGCGTTGCGCGATCGCGGCCGCAAGGTCGCCATCCTCAGCCGGGGCTACAAGAGCAAGGCCCCGCCGTTCTGGAAAAAATGGTGGTATTGGCTCTCCCACACCGCCGAGCCGCCGCCCCGCATCGTCAGCGATGGGCAGAAGGTGCTGCTCGACAGTGAAGAAGCGGGCGACGAGCCCTACATGCTCGCGCGCAATCTACCAGGCGTGATTGTCCTTGTTGACAAGAACCGCGTGAAAGCCGGGACCTACGCGATCAAGCGTTTTGGCTGCGACACCCTCGTGCTCGATGATGGCTTCCAATACCTGCCGCTCAAGGGCCGGCTCAATCTCCTGCTGGTCGACAAGACCAATCCCTTCGGCAATGGGTTCACGTTGCCCCGCGGCATCCTGCGCGAGCCGATCCACCATCTGAAGCGGGCGAGCTATGTCTTTCTCACGAAGTCCGACGGACAGCGCGACCAGGAGCTGGAGGAGTTGATCCAGGCGTACAACCCTGGCGTGGACCTGATCGAGTGCGCCCATCGGCCGCAGTACCTCCAGCGTTTCGACTCCGAGGAACGGCAACCTTTGTCGTACTTGAAAGGCAAGGCAGTCGGTGCCTTTAGCGGCATCGCGGTACCCGAAAGCTTCGAGAAGTTTCTGGTCGAGTTGGGTGGCACTATCCGTTTCGCGCGGCGGTTCCTCGATCACTACCGCTTCGCCTACGAGGATTTCGTTGAGATCTTCAGCACGGCGCTGGCCCAGAAGGTCGACTTCATCGTCACGACGGAAAAGGACGCGGTGCGCATGACCGCCGGGATGCCGTGTCCGGTTCCCATCTACTACCTACGCCTTGAAATCGACATCATCAGCGGCGCGGCCGACTTCGACGAGGCGGTCGGTCGCATCTGTTTTCCCGAGCAAGGCAATGGAGGTCGTTCGACGGTGGCGTGGAAAGCCCCGCGCGAATCCGGGTCGTAGGCGACGGCATTGGTGAATTCGCATTCGCCGCCCGGATGATTTCTCGCTCGCGACCGTGCTCAAGGCGACGTCATTTTCAATCGAACCTTACCCTTCGCTCATGAATACCCCCCGCTTCCTCCGCCGCGGCGCCCTTTTGCTCGGCGCCAGTTTGATTTCCCTTTCCGCAACGCTTGATGCCGAGGTCGGCCTTGGCGCGAAGCCGCTCCCCGGGGCCGAAGTGTTGTTCGATGGCACCGCGGAAATGCTGCATGCCAAGTGGACGTATTGGGAAGGCCCGCGGTTTGCCTCGGCTCTGCCGATCAAATGGCCGCTCGTCGCGGATCCAGTGGACGGAGGCCTTGTGCTGAAGTCGGAGGATCCGGCGGCGCCCCTTGGCCGCTACGGCTCGGCGGACATTGTGACCAAGACGGCCTATCGCGATTTCCGCCTGCACATCGAATTCCTCGTGGTTAACCCCGCCGGCAACAGCGGTGTGTATTTGCAGAATCGTTACGAGATCCAGATCGAGGACGGCGTTGCGACCAAGCACGGCATGGGCGCAGTGATCAACGAGACGCATTCCCCGTATTTTGCCTACAATGGGCTGGGGAAGTGGAACGCATACGACATCCAGTTCCGCGCGGCGCGCTTCAAGGACGGCAAACTGGTCGAGAAGGCCCTCGTCACGGTCTATTTCAACGGCATCAAGGTCCACGCCAACCACCCGATCGAGAAGGTTTGGGGTGGCGCCAACTCCGGCCTCGACGGCGGCAACGACAATGGTCGTGGCATTACGGATACGCCCGGCGGCCTTAAGCTGCAGTGCGAGGGCCATGATGTGCGGTTCCGCAACATCTGGATCAAGGAAATGGAGTTGGAGCGTCCGACCAGCGACTTCTCCCGCGCGAACTGACCGCGGCACCGCCGGACGCCGGCGCGTGCCTCAGATCACGTCGAGATCTTTTCGCACCGCCTCCTCCAGTCGTGCGATCGCCGAAGCCACGGCCGCTTCGTCCGGTCCTTCGACCAGCAGGCGGAGTTTGGCCTCGGTGCCCGAATAACGCACCAGCACGCGGCCGGAGGCGCCGAAGCCGTTCTCGACCTCCGCGATGGCCTGTTGCACCGCGGCCAGTTCCACGAGCGGCTTCTTTTCGCGCACCTTGAGGGCGGCGGTGCGTTGGGGAAATTTTCGGAGCGCCTTCCTTAGCTCCGACAAAGGATGACCGGTGGCCAGCATGACCTCGATGACCTTGAGCGCCGCGACCAGGCCGTCGCCGGTGGGCGAGACCTCGGAGCAAATGATGTGACCGCTCGATTCGCCGCCGAGGGTGGCGCCCTCGGCGAGCATGCGTTCAATCACGTAGCGGTCGCCCACGTTGGTTCGGAGCACGGTCCCGCCCGCGGCCACGACCGCTGCGTCGACGCCGAGGTTGCTTTGCACGGTGACGACCAGTTTGCCCTGAGGCAGTCGCTTCTCCCTCAAGGCATGGAGTGCGAGCAGGGTCAGGATCTCGTCGCCATCAAGGACGTGGCCGGCTTCGTCGCACAGCACGCAACGGTCGCCGTCGCCGTCGTGCGCGATGCCCAGACGGGCGCCCTCGGCGAGTACGCGCGCGGCAAGGCGCTCCGGATGCTCGCTGCCCACGCCGTCGTTGATGTTCGTTCCGTTGGGAAGGTCGCCGATGCCGACCACGTCGGCGCCCAGGCGGCGCAGAACCGCCGGGCTCGTGTCGCAGGTGGCGCCGTTGGCCGTGTCGAGCACGATGCGCCAGCCCGCGAGGGCGCCGGCCGGCAGGAGCGCGGCGGCGGCTTCGATGTAGCCCGCGCCCAGGTTCCGGCGGAGCACGGGGCCCGGTTTCGCCGGCCGGGGATCGGGTGGAATGAGCGCCTCGATCGCCTCTTCATCTGTATCCGTTAACTTGATACCCGTGCCGGCGAAGAACTTGATGCCGTTGTCCGATGCCGGATTGTGCGAGGCGGTCACGACGACACCCAGGGTGGCGTGTTCGTGCCGGACGGCGCGCGCGACCGAGGGGGTGGGGAGCACGCCGAGCAGAATGGGCTCGACCCCCGCGGCGCGCAGGCCCGCCGCGACGGCGGCCGCGAGCGTTTCGCCGGAGGCGCGGGTGTCGCGCCCGATCAGCGCGCTGCCCTTGCCCCCGGCCCAAACGCCCGCGGCGTAGCCGAGGCGGGCGGCGAAGGAGACGTTGACGACCGGTCCGCCGAAAAGTCCGCGGACGCCGTCGGTTCCGAAATAGCGGCGGCTCATGCTTGGAAAAATTCCTTGGTCGCCGCGATCTTGGCCTTCACCGAACCTCCGAGCAGGCGCTCGCGCGCTTCGCCGACGCCGTCCTGGACCGTGCTCACGCGCCCGCAGATCCAGAGCGCCGTGGCGGCGTTGAACACGATCGTGTCGACCAGCCCCGCCGGGCCCTTGTTGGCAAGGATGGTCTCGACGATGGCGGTGTTTGCGGCGACGTCGCCTCCCTGCAATTCTTCAAACGGGGCGAGATGGAAACCGTACTCGGCGGGATCCCAGATGCCGTCGATCTCCCGGAGGCGGCCAAAACCGCGGACACGATTGGGCGTGGCTGTGGTCATTTCGTCGATTCCGCGCTCGGGTGAGATGCGGCCGTGAACGGCGAGACCAGCGGACGTGCCGAGCAGATGAAGTACCTCCGCGAGGCGGGGAACCCAGGCGTCGGCGAAAACACCGAGGAGTACGTGGGCCGGCCGACCGGGGTTCACGAGCGGGCCAAGAATATTGAAGATGGTCCGCCGGCCCTGGGCCGCGAGCGCCTTGCGCACGGGCGCGATGTGCTTGAACGCGGGGTGATAGCCAGGTGCGAAGAGAAAACAGAAGCCGAGTTGGTCGAGCGCGCCGCGCAGTTTTTCCGGCGGTGCGTCGAGCTGGACGCCCAATGCGGAAAGCAGATCGGCACTGCCGCACTTCGAGGTGATCCCCCGGTTGCCGTGCTTCATGACCTTGACCCCGGCGGATGCGAGCACGAGCACGACGAGGCTCGAAATGTTGAATCCTCCCGCATGGTCTCCCCCGGTTCCGACGATGTCGATGGCGTCGGCCGACCAGGCCGAGAGGCCCGGATCGATGGCGCGCGCCCGGAACTCACGGGCGAACGCAGCGACCTCCGCAGGCGACTCGCCCTTGTCGGACAACGCGAGGAGGAAGGCTGCCTTGGCATCCTCGGGTGTCGTTTCGGAGGCGAGCGCGGCGGCCGCGCGGCCCACTTCGACATCGGTCAAATCATGGCGGGACAGCAGGCTTTGCGTAAGGTCGTCGAGTTCCGTCATCCGCGGATGGAATCGGAAAACCGAAGCGCGAGGGAAGCATAAACTCGACAGGTTCGAAGCGTTCTGGAAACAAGCCGCGTGCGCTCGATTGTCATCCTGATTGGCCTTTTCGCCCTGACGACGGGTGTTCCGGCGGCGGAAAAACCCGAGGCCCGGTCGGCGGGCGACGGACTGTCGGTGACGGATGCGATCATCCTCGGCGTGGTCGAGGGGATCACGGAGTTCCTGCCCATTTCATCGACCGGACACCTCATTATCACGAGTTCTCTCCTGGGCCTCGACGAGGAGGCTCCCCTGGTAGACGAGGACGGTGTGCCCTTGTGGTACAGACCGCCGGGCGAAGGAGGTGGGGCAGGGGTTCCTCTGACAATCAAGCTGGCCGCGGACACGTACATTGTGGTGCTGCAGGTCGGCGCGATCGTGGCGGTGGCGTTTCTCTATTGGCGGCATGCGCGGGCGATCTTTCGGGGCGTCATGGGCCGCAATCCCGCCGGCCTAAGTCTGCTGCGCAATCTGCTGCTCGCCTTTTTCCCGGTGGTGGTGGTCGGCATGGCGTTGGAGGGATGGATTGAACGGAATCTCTTCTCGGTTCCGACCGTGATTGCCGCGTTGGTCGTTGGGGCCGTCCTCATGCTTGTGGCGGAACGCTGGCGCCGGGCGCGGATGTCGGACGTCACGGCGCATCGTGAAATGCACGACCTGACGCCGGCGCAGGCGCTTGGCATCGGCGGGATGCAATGCCTGGCCCTTTGGCCAGGAATGAGCCGATCGATGGTGACGATGGTCGGCGGCTATTTCGCCGGGCTGACGCCGGCCCGGGCTGCCGAGTTCAGTTTCCTGCTTGGTCTCCCGGTGCTCGGCGGCGCCGCGGCCTATAAAGCGTGGAAGACCGGACCGGCAATGATGACGGTTTTTGGGGCTGGGGAAATGGTCCTGGGTGCGGCCGTGGCAGCCGTGAGCGCCGCGGTGGCGGTCAAGTTTCTCATTAGCTACCTAGGTCGCCGGGGATTGGGTGTGTTTGCTGCGTATCGATTGCTTTTGGCGGTGGTCTTGGCGGGGTGGTACTACCTTTAAGCCGCAACCGGACTGCAAATCGGAGGAGGGCTTTGAAAATCTTTGGAACCCTGTGTAGCGTCAGCGGTATAAGCGTTAAACCTGTGGGAACAATCGAACACTTTTCGCGTCAGAGTGCCGTTGAACGTATGTCAACTAAAGCACAAGAAGTGGCGATGGATCGTCTGTTGGTGGACCGGTTCAAGCAAGGTGACCAATCGGCGTTCGACGAAATGGTAACCCGCTATTGGGATCGCATCTATGCGATGGTTCACCAGCTCCTGCGCAACCAGCAGGATGCCGAGGAGGTGACCCAGGATGCGTTCATCCGCGCGCACCGTGGACTGGCAAATTTTCGCGGTGATTCCGCGTTTTCAACGTGGCTCTACCAGATTGCCACCAACCTTGCCCGTAACCGGTATTGGTACTGGTGGCGCCGCAAGCGCGACAAGACGGTGTCGTTCGACCAGCCCGTGGGCGATGACAACAGTACTCCTTTGTCGGAGGTCTTTGCCGCGGATCTGGAGACGCCGGAGGATGCGACCGTCACGCAGGAACTTGTCGATCGCATCGCGGTCGGAATGGAAAAGCTAAGTGCCAAACACCGTGAGATCCTGATCCTCCGTAACGTGAAGAACCTTTCTTATGAAGAAATCGCGGTCATCCTTAACATCTCTGTCGGCACGGTGAAAAGCCGTATCGCCCGCGCACGGGAAAGCCTGCGCGAAACGCTTGGGGAGGAATTTAAATGAAAGAGTCGCGCTTTATCGAACTCCTGAATCTCTACGTGGATCAGGAACTGTCGCCCACCGAGGCAGCTGAGCTGGAGGCGGAGATCGCCGCCAAGCCGGCCCGCCGTCGCACCTACGAGCAGTACTGCCGCATGCAAAAGGGCTGTGCCATGCTGTTCGAGGCAGTACGGGCGAACGCACCGGAATACACGGAGCTCGCCAGCGCCGGTCACGCCGCGGAACGGAAAGTCCTCGACTTCCCGGTGAATCGGACCGCGCGCCGAAGCTTTCTGCCGGCCTTGGCCGCGTGGGGCGGAGGAATCGCTGCCGCGGCCGCGGTGGTTACAGTTTTGCTGGTACGCGAACCCGCGGGGGCTCCCGGTGGACAATCGGGTCCGGCAGCGATTGCATCCACGGAAAGTTCGCCGTCTCCGGCCACACCGGCTCCCGTGAGCACGGAGCGTCCGACCCATTACCAGTTGGCCGCGCAGCTCTCGCTTTCGCCGGATCGGGCAAAGTCGTTCCCGCAGGCCGAGCAGCCGGACTTCGAGTGGATGCAGCGGATGCAGTTCGCCGCCGTGCCCCGCCTTTCGCCGGAGGACCTCAGGTTTGTTGACGAACCCGCATCGCGGCCGGCAACGCAGCTGAAGGACACCGTGGTGCCCTACCAGCCGGGCGAGACGTTCAACGCCTTCGAGTTCCGTCGCTGAAGGCCTCAGCGAAATCTCAACTCGGAAACACCTTCAGGCGCTCGGTCACGAACCGAGCGCCTTTTTTATGAGCTGCTCCGTCGTCGCCTTCGGCCCCAGTGCGAGGCCCGCGCGGCGAATGGCTTCGTCGGCCTCGGCGGTCTTGTAGCCCAGGGCGGCCAGAGCGAGGACCGCGTCGCGAATGCGTTGGTCACCCGAGGCGCCGCCAGCTGGTGCCTCCGCCGAGCCCGATATGGCCGGGATATCCTCGCCTGCGGTATTCCCGACTTTGGCACGCAGTTCCACGACGAGGCGCTCGGCCGTCTTCTTTCCTATGCCGGGTGACTTCGCGAGGGTCGCAATATCTCCGCTGCGGATGGCCCCTTCGAGGACGGGCAGGGAGAGGCGACTCATGATGCCGAGGGCCATTTTGGGACCCACCCCCGTGACATGCTCGATCATCAGTCGGAAGAAGTCGCGTTCCGCGGCGGTCGCGAAGCCGTACAACGTCTGCGCGTCCTCGCGGTAGATAACGAGCGTGTGCAATTTCACCGTGCTCCCGGCGGCAGGAAGCTTCTCCGCAGTGGTGACGGGAATGTTCACTTCATACCCGAAGCCATTGAGCTCCACGACGGCCCGCAGGGGTGTGCATTCGGCGAGCACGCCTTGGATCGAGGTGATCATCTATTTCAGGCCCAGGACATCCTGCATGTCGTAGAATCCGGCGGGCTGTCCTGCCACCCATTGGGCGGCACGCAGGGCTCCACGCGCAAAGATCGCCCGGTCCGAGGCCTTGTGGGTCAGTTCAATGCGTTCGCCGAGTGCGGCAAACATGACCGTGTGATCGCCAACCACATCGCCTCCGCGCAAGGCATGAATGCCGACTTCCGTGGCCGTGCGCTCGCCGACAATGCCTTCGCGCCCATGGCGCAGTGCCTCCGCCGTGAGTTTTCTCTCTTCCAGGATGATCTCGAGCAGGCGGGCGGCCGTGCCGCTCGGCGCATCCTTCTTGAAGCGATGATGCATCTCCACGACCTCGGCGTCGTAATCCGACCCGAGGATGCCGGCGGCGCGCCGCGTGAGTGCGAAGAGCAGGTTGACGCCCACCGAGTAGTTACCCGACCAGACCAGCGGAATCGGCGACGCCTCCTTGATCAAGCGAGCCTTCTCTTCGGCAGCGTGGCCCGTCGTCCCGATCACCAGCGCCTTGCGCAGGCGCACGGCGTGGCCCAGCACGGTCGCTGTGACCTGATGGGAACTGAAGTCGACGATCACGTCCCCTTCGGTCAAACCCGAGGACAGGTCGTCGCCAACATCGAGCGCGGCCGCGATCGAGATGCCCATGGAGGATGCGGCTTCAATGATGGCCTTGCCCATGCGTCCGCGGGCGCCCACCAGTGCGATGCTGAATGACATGATGAGAGCGTGCGTTTAGCGACGGAAGGAGGCGAGGGCGGCGAAGAGGATCTTGGCCGAGTCGGCGCTCATCTCGCTCAGTGGAAGGCGCACCTCGGAGGAGGTGAGGACGCCCGCTTCAGCCAGCGCCGCCTTCACCGGCACAGGATTGGGCTCGACGAAGAGTGCCTTGAAAACCGGATACAACGTGCGGTGCTGCTTGAGGGCCTTGGCGAACTCTCCGGCCAAGGCCGCCCGCACAAAGCCGGAAACCTGTTTTGGCAGCAGGTTGGAGGCGACGCTGATAACGCCTTCCGCGCCCACGGAAATGAAGGGCAGGGTGAGGCTGTCGTCGCCGCTCAGGACCACGATGTCGCGCCCGAGCGCCTGCTTGAGCTGGTCCACGCGGTCGACGGAGCCGCCGGCCTCCTTGATGTAGCGAACATGGGGATACCGGGCGCGCAGGCGCTCCACGACGGGCACGCCTATCTCGATGCCGCAGCGGCCCGGGATCGAATAAAGGATGATCGGGCGGTCCGTGGCATCGGCAACGGCGCAGAAGTGACGGAAGAGGCCTTCCTGCCCCGGCTTGTTGTAGTACGGGGCGACGACGAGCATCGCATCGGCTCCCGCTTCGTGGGCAAGGCGTGTCATGTCGACCGCCTCGTGCGTCGAGTTGGAGCCGGTGCCTGCCACCACGGGAACGCGCCCCTTTGCCGCTGCAATGGTCGCGGCGATCACGTCCATGTGCTCGTCATGGTCGAGCGTGGGCGATTCCCCCGTGGTGCCGACCGGCACGAGGCCGTCGACGCCGCCCTTGATCTGGAATTCGACGAATTTCTTCAGGTCGTCATAATTGACCTGGCCGTCCGTGAACGGCGTAACGAGGGCGGTAAGGGTGCCGGTGAGCGGGCGCAGCTTCATGGAGTCGGAAAATGATACCTTGCCCAGCAAAGCACCCCACTTTACCAAATGAGCAACCCTTTTCTGGTCCGCCCAAACTCCATGTCCGCTCATACCGAACTCTTCAACGACCTCCTGAAACTTGCCGTCGAAAGCGACGCCAGCGACATCGTCATCAAGTCGAACAAGCCGGGCTACGTGCGAATCGCCGGCCGCTTGAAGCCGGTCGACATGGATCCGATCACGTGCCCCGAGGCGCAGGCGTTCGTCGATGACCATGTACCGCGCGTGTTCAAGACGCGCTGGGAGGAGGACGGCCAGGTCGACTTCGCCTACTCGTCGGAAGGTATCGGTCGTTTCCGTGTGAACGCGTTTCACCAACGAGGCCTCGTCAGCATCGTGTTCCGCCACATCAAGAGTCGCGTGCCTGAGTTCGAGGACCTCAACCTTCAGTCGGAGCCCTTGCTGCGGCTTGCCCAGGCCAAGGACGGGATCCTCCTGATCTGCGGAGCGACCGGTTCGGGCAAGAGCTCGACGATGGCCGCGATGCTCAACTGGATCAATCGCAACCTCGATCGCCACATCGTCACCATCGAGGACCCGATCGAGTACACGTTCCAGGATGACAAATCGTTGTTCCAGCAACGGGAAATCGGACTCGACGTGCCCAACTTCGAGTTGGCAATCAAATCGGTCCTGCGCCAGAATCCCGATATCATTCTGATCGGTGAAATGCGCGATCGGGAGACCTTCGAGACCGCCATTTCCGCCGCCGAAACGGGGCACTTGGTGTTCTCAACCATGCACGCCGCGACCGTGGCGCAGTCGCTCACACGTCTGTTCGAGTTCTTTCCGCCGGAACAACTGCTGCAGGCCCGGCGTCAGATTGCCGGCTCGCTCCGCGGGTTCATTTGCCAGAAGCTGATTCCGACCATGGAGGGTAACAGCCGGGTGCCGGCAAACGAGGTGCTCAACGCGGACACCGTTGTTCGCACCCTTATCCTCGAAGGGCAGAACGACAAGATTCAGTCCATCCTCGAGGGGAGTGTGGACTCGAACAGCTACTCCTTCAACAAGGACCTCAATCGTCTCGTGAAAGCCGGACAGATCAGCAAGGCGGACGCCCTGCGATTCTCGCCGAATCCCCAGGCGCTCGAGATGAACATGAAGGGTATCTTCATCAAACAGTGAGGCAGTCTTGAACCTCGGCGGTTGGCTCAGGTGGTATGGCGCGGGATGCGTGAGCAGTCTCGCCGTCCTTGCCGCCGCCGATGAGGAACGTGGGAGGCCTTTAGAGGGGCCATGGGGACGGCCGCCCGTTTTACTCTCAGTCCGCGAGGGGACGGACACGGCAGGGAAATCAGCACGGGGTCCTGCGTTGCGTGAGCGTGAGGAAGCTTCGTCTCCCGCACCCAATCCCCTGGCGCCTTTTCTTGATGGGTGGCTGAGTGCTCGCAACGCGTCGTCGCGGCTTGGCGAGAATCCGGCTCTGCCTTCGGTCCCGGGCAGGATCTCAAGCGGTGCGTCAAAAGCGGCGGATTCGTCGGTCCTGATTCGTCCCTCTGCGAACTCCAAGGGTAATCCATACATCGCGGCGATGCCCGGCCACCGGACGGAGGCCGAACCGGCCCTGAAGGCGGCCCCTGAAACGACGAAGACGTCGCCCTTGTCTCTCGCCCGCCCGCAGACTTCATCCGACGAATCACGCGTGGTCGCACCGACCTTGATTGCCCCCGAAGCCCCTCCGCGGACGCCTGAACCGACGTACCGACCGCCTCCGGCAAGCGACACCAAATACTTCCCGCAGCAGAAGCGGTTTTAGGGCTTGGTTTTGGACGCGCCGGGCCTTAGCCCTTGGCGTTTCACTCACATGGGTACCGCACTTCTTTTTGCCGGGCAGGGCGCTCAAAAAGTCGGCATGGGCAAATCGCTCTACGACCACTCCGCGACTGCGCGCGCGCTGTACGACGAGGCCAACCGCGTCCTGGGCTGGGACTTAGCCAAGGTGTCGTTTGAAGGGCCCGACAGCGAACTTACCCAGACCAAGGTCTGCCAGCCCGCTCTGTTTGTGCATGGCCTTGCGCTGCATGCGCTTCTTTCAGAGCAAGGGAAGCTCGAGGATGTGCGTTTTGCGCTTGGCCTGAGCCTCGGCGAGATCACGGCACTGACGGCGGCCGGGGTCTTTGATTTCGCCACCGGTCTGCGTGTCGTTGCAGAGCGAGGTCGGCTGATGCAGCAGGCTTGCGAGCAGTCCGTGGGCGGCATGGCGGCCGTGATCGGTGAGGAACGCGAAGCCGTTGCCCGACTGTGCGACGATTTCGGCATCGAAGCGGCCAATTTCAACGCCCCGGGCCAGATCATTGTTTCGGGTGACAAGGCGAAGGTGGAATCGGCCGTGGCCGCTGCCAAGGACCGCGGCATGAAGAAGGTCATCCCGCTGAATGTCGCGGGCGCGTACCACAGCCGCCTCATGGAGCCCGCCCGCGCGGCCTTTGAAACCTTCCTCGATTCCGTGACGTTTCAGGCGCCGCGCCTCACCGTCTTCACCAACACCACCGGACAGGCGCTTTCCGAACCCGCCGCCATCAAGGCGGCCCTGATCAAACAGGTCGTCTCGCCGGTCCTCTGGGAAGATTGCATGCGCAGCGCTGCCTCTGCAGGCGCGACTTCCTTCCTCGAACTGGGCCCCGGCGGCGTGCTCGCGGGCCTCGCCCGCCGCACGGACAAGACGTGGGTCGTCCGGAGCCTTGCCGAGTATTCCGATCTCACCGCCTGACATTTCGCGCGGTTCGCTTCCCTTTCAGACCGTATTCATGGACGTCTCCCTCACCCGCAATTTTTGCATCATCGCCCACGTCGACCACGGCAAGACGACGTTATCCGACCGGCTGCTCGAGTACACCAACACGGTGTCGCAGCGCGTGATGACGGACCAGCATCTCGACGCGATGGACCTCGAGAAGGAGCGTGGCATCACCATCAAGATGCACCCGGTGGTCATGCACTATCCGTCAAAGGACGGGAAGATCTACAAGCTCCACCTGACCGACACGCCTGGCCACGTCGACTTTTCCTACGAGGTTTCGCGTTCGCTCGCGGCCGTTGAGGGCGCCTTGCTGCTCATCGATGCAGCCCAGGGAGTCGAGGCGCAGACGGTCGCGAACGCCCACCTCGCGTTCAACCAGGGCCTCAAGGTCATCCCGGTCATCAACAAGATCGACCTGCCGAGTGCCAACCTCGAGCTCTGCATGAAGCAGCTTGAGGACATTCTCACGATCCCGGCCGAGGAGGCCATCCTCGCGAGCGGCAAGGCGGGGATCGGCATCGAGGAGATCCTTGAGGCCGTTGTTACGCGCATCCCGGCGCCGCGCTGGGCGGATTACCCGGCGCTGCGGGCGCTTGTCTTCGATTCCAAGTACGACGCCTACCGCGGAGTCATTTCCTATGCCCGCGTCTTCTCCGGCACGATCAAGGCCGGCGAAATGATGATGCTGATGAGCACCGGCCAGCGCGCCGAAGTCAAAGAGGTCGGCGTGTTTCGGCCGGGCATGGAGAAAGTCGCCTTGTTGGGCCCCGGCGATGTCGGATACATCATCTGCAACATCAAGAGCACCGACGAAATCAAGATCGGCGACACGATCACGCATGCCAACAAGGCCGCCGAGGAAATGCTTCCCGGTTACAAGGAAGTCCGGCCGATGGTCTACTGCGGGTTGTATCCCCTCGAGTCGAGCGACTACGAAAAGCTGAAGGTTGCCCTCGGCAAACTGCGGCTGAACGACTCGGCCCTGCTGTATTCTTCGGAAACGTCGGTGGCGCTTGGCTTCGGCTTCCGTTGCGGGTTCCTGGGATTGCTCCACATGGAGGTCATCCAGGAACGCATTCGCCGAGAGTACGACGTCGACATCATCTCCACGTATCCGAGCGTCGTCTACCGGGTGCAGGTTCACGGCGGCGAGGTCATGGAGGTCGACAATCCCGTCAACCTGCCTGACCCCGGAACGATCGAGGAGATCTCCGAGCCGACGATCAAGGCGTCGATCCATATCCCGAACGAGTACATGGGCGACATTCTCACGCTGGTCATGGAGAAGCGCGGGAGCTGCGACCATACGGACACGCTTGATGGCGCCCGTGTCATGCTCACCTGCACGCTTCCGCTCAACGAGATCCTCGTCGACTTCAATGACCGCCTAAAAAGCATTACCCGCGGTTACGGTTCGATGGATTACGAACTCGGCGAGTACCGTCCCTCGGACCTCGTGAAGATGGATATCCTCGTCAACAGCGACCCGGTCGACGCCTTTGCCAGCATCGTGCACCGCTCGAAGGCCGAGCAGCAGGGCAGGGCGCTTTGTGAGAAGCTCGCGGACATCATCCCCCCCCAGATGTTCAAGATTGCAGTCCAGGCTGCCATCGGCGGAAAGATCATCGCGCGTGACAATGTGAAGGAGATGCGCAAGGACGTGACGTCGAAGTTCTACGGCGGCGACATCTCCCGCAAGCGCAAGCTCCTCGACAAGCAGAAGGAGGGCAAAAAGAAGATGAAGCAGATCGGCAAGGTCTCCATTCCTCCCGACGCCTTCATCCAGGTTCTGAAGAATTGACCCGGCCATCGCGTATCCAACAGTAACCTACACCTATCCGTCGCCGTGCTGTTCAGCCTCTTCTCCTCCCAGGAATCCAAGATGCGCGCCAATGCCGGCAACTGGCTGGAAGTTGCCGAAAAGGTCTATCATTACCGTCGCGATCTGCTCGGACCCGCTCTGGTTGCGGAGCTTCTGAACCGCATGGGCGGCGTCCGGCAGGCGCTGAAGGACCGGGCAGATTCGGCCAAGCTCAAGCTGGAGATTGAAGGTCTGGAGGACGTCCTGCGGCGCACGGGCGGTCGGATTTATCCCAAGTCATCGCTCGTCGAGAACGTGGAGTTCTTTCTCGTGGCGGCCATCGTCATCCTCGGCATCCGCACGTATTTCGTGCAGCCGTTCAAGATACCGACGAACTCGATGTGGCCGAGTTACAACGGCATGACCGGTGAGGTGTTCAAGACGCCCGCGGACGAGCCCGGTATTGTGGCGCAGGGATTCCGGTTTTTGACCGAGCTCGCGAAACCCCGGAGGCTTGACGCACCGGCGGACGGCGAGATTGCGATTGTCTTCGATGCCTCGCGCGGTGGCGCCTATTACCGCGACGTTCCGGGACGGAAGTGGCTCGTGGTGCCGGCCCAGATTCGGGAATATCAACTGCAGGTGGGAGGCCAGCCGATCGCGGTGCGGGTGCCCGCCGACTTCGATTTGGACAAGGTTCTGCTTGAGGCCTTTTTCGACGGGGCGGAGAGCTATCCTCGAGGAAGGATTGTCAACGGCGGACACCTCGGTCTGTTGCGGACCGGACGGCAGGTGAAGCGCGGGGAACGCGTTCTCGCCTTCGACATCCTCACCGGCGACCAACTCTTCGTCGATCGCATGAGTTACCATTTCACCCGGCCCAAGGTCGGCGACGGGTTTGTGTTCAGGACGGCGAACCTGCCTGAGCTGCATGCGATGATGCCCGGAAGTCCGCAGGATCAGTACTACATCAAACGCCTCGTCGGGGTGCCCGGGGATCGGCTGGAGATCCGTGACTTCACGCTCTATCGCAACGATCAGCCGATCGATGGATCGGACGCCTTCGACAAGAATGCGAGGCAGGCGGACGGGTATCCCGGCTACCGTGCGGTGGGCCGGCACGTGACGCGCGGGCTGATGACAATTCCTGACGATGCGTATGCGGCCTTTGGCGACAATTCCGCAAGCAGCCTCGACAGCCGCTACTGGGGCACGATTCCCGCGAAGGATGTCGTTGGACGCCCGCTGTTCATCTATTACCCCTTTACCCGTCGTTGGGGCCCCGCGCCCTAGCGGCACACCTCCCGGGCGGCGTTCGCCGTCATCGGTCGTCTGCCTGGTGCGCGGGTCTGTCCCGAATCATCACTTCCCCTTACCCGGTTGTTCTTAAAAAACATGTCCGCCCAAGTTCCTCCCTCCCGTCCCACCCCTCAAAACGCAGTTCCGCTTCGCCCGATCCGGAAGCTGATGGCCGCCAACCGTTCCGAGATCGCGGTGCGCGTGTTCCGTGCGGGCACGGAGCTGGGGTTGCGCACCGTGGCGGTGTTCGCCCAGGAGGATCGCTTTTCCATTCACCGCTACAAGGCGGACGAGGCCTATCAGGTCGGTCGCGGCAAAGGTCCCGTCGCCGCCTATCTGGACATCGAGAGCATCGTCGGCATCGCCGCGGACAAGCAGGTCGATGCGATCCATCCAGGGTATGGTTTCCTTTCCGAGAATGCCGAATTTGCGCGCGCCTGCGAGGCGTCCGGGATCGTCTTCGTGGGCCCGCGGTCCGAGTTGCTCGACATGATGGGTGACAAGACCGCCGCGCGCTCGCTCGCCCAGCGCATCCGCGTACCCGTCCTGCCCGGAACCGAAGACCCGGTGACCGATCGTGCGGAGGCCCTGAAGATCGCAAAGGAGATCGGGTTCCCCCTCATCATCAAGGCGGCCTTCGGCGGCGGTGGCCGGGGCATGCGCGTTGTCGA
>CAYOSX010000046.1:0-17949 GCA_964406745.1 uncultured Opitutus sp. | reverse complement strand
TGAACGGCGAGAATGGCCGTTGTGGTCGTGGTTTTACCGTGGTCAACGTGGCCGATGGTGCCGACGTTTACGTGCGGTTTCTTGCGCTCGAATGTGCCTTTAGCCATTGTGGGTGTGGGACGTATTTTGGTGGATGAGATTGGTTTTTGTGACCGGATGGAACCCTGGAGCCCAGAACCAGATTCGAACTGGCGACCTCGTCCTTACCAAGGACGTGCTCTACCAACTGAGCTATCTGGGCACACAAAGATCGGGTCAAAAAACGAGAAAAGAGTGCCGAACGTGAATGGCGCATTTTGACCCGTCAACCGCAAACTTGACGGTTTACGCAAATTCCTAAGGTCCAAGGGAGATACGATAAATTCCGGGGTGCAAACGCTGTCCGATTCGAAAAGAGTTCGCCAAGTATCCCGGAAGCCACGCATCGAACCGGGCTGATCCGGAACTTTGTGTCACCACAGGCGTGCCGATCAGTCCCGAGGTGTTCACCGCGACGACCATGTCCAAAGGCCCCCAATCGGATGCGGGAGCTTCGGCTACGCTCGGCAACACCTCCGCAAAAACCGTCGTGCCATCGTCAGCGCGCGCCACTTCCAGGTAACCCAGACGCGGTTCCACGCCCGGGAGCTCGTTTCGGCGCCTCCCCACGTACTGAAACATGCGAGCGCCCTGATCAACCTGGATCGCCTCGACAACCCCCGAGGGGACGGCCACAGGGGCCGGGAAGTCCACACGGAGACCGGCGTCGGAGAAGTTCAGGCTGGCCGGATAGTTCCGGAATGCCGCCACGGGTTCACCACGACCGTCAAAGGCCAATGCCTCCGTGTGTCCTGAGTTCATCGGCGTTGGCAGGTAAAGCGGCACCGGATCGCGCAAGCTCATCCCTTCGCCTTCGGTCCTGCTGTCCGGGGCATTTTCAAAGGAAATGAGCTCCACCGGTCGCACTGCCTCCGGATCCTTTCCGGACGGCAATCTTGGGGGGCGAATCAAAACGACCGCACCGGCCACAACCAAGAGGGCGCAGGTGGAGACGATCAACCACGGGAAGCGCATTTTCTTGCCGTTGGCGTTCACACTTAAGGTACGTCCGCAGTCGCTGTCACCGGCTCGGCGGCGATCTGTATCTGTAATCCCGCCGATCGTCCCAACTGCGCCACAGCGCTCCAGTCGCGCAACGACACCGAGACATCCGCCTGCACCAACAGTGTGGCCCCCGGCCGTTCCGCCGCCCGTTGCTCAAGCCAACCACGAAGCTGGCCCATCGTCATCAGGCCGTCCTCGGTAATGATGAAGCTGGCATCCTTGACCGAGATCACGATCGCCGTCGGGGCGGCCCCGGCCAAAGATCCCGACACGGTCGGAAGGGCAAATTCCACGGGCAGGCCGGGCGAGAGCACGAACCGGGACCCGAAAAGCACGAAGAACAGGCCCAGCAAAACAAGGTTCGCGAGATACACGGCAAGGCCGGCCAGCGGACCGGGAGGCTGGCGTAAACGTGAAGCAAGATCGAGCGGACGTGTGATCATTCCTCCGTCCCCTTTTCCAGAGACCGGCCGCCCTCCTTGTATTCAAGCAATAAATACTGCATGATCTCGTTGCCCGCCCATTCCACATCGCGCACGAGCGCCCGCACGCGACCGCCGAGAAAGTGGGAGCCAAGATAGGCAGGGATTGCGACGATGAGGCTGCCCGCCGTCGCCAGCAAGGCCTGCCATAGTCCCGTCGAAAGCGCCCGCGCCGTGGCGTACTCGCCTCCTTGCATGAAGGCGTGAAAGGTGAGAATCAACCCCAGCAGTGTGCCAAGCAACCCGACGAGCGGCGCGACCTGTGCGATTGCAGCCAGGGCGCCGATCCGCCGCTCCAGCGCGGGGATTTCGACCAAGGCCGCCTCCTGAACCGCGAAGCGCATCCGCGTTTCCTCGGCGTTGGCATTGAGCAACGCGGCCTTCACAACCGCCGCAACAGGCCCTGGGGTCTCCTCGCAAACTGTCAGCGCCTCCACCAGTCTTCGTTTAGCGAGGATGTTTTTGATTCCGTTGATGAACGCCGTCGAGCGGATCTGGCTGCGATGCAGGTACAACACACGTTCAAGAAAAAGCACCAAGGCAACGACCGCCATGAGCAGCACCACAATCATCATCGGGCCGCCTTCTCCGAGGAGACTAAAATCGAAATCCGTCATGAATTACAGTGGTTAGACCCAGTTGCTGCGGGTGCGTCAACGATCAGGGTGCCGGCCCCACGCCACCAAGGCGGGTCAAGGCCCCGCGCGCTTCGTCCGCGCGGGGCAATCCCAATCTAATCATGAGGGCGAACATGTCGCGCGCCTGCTCGAAACGCCCTTCCTGTTCGTGGAGGGAACCCAGCTCGATCAAAATGCGCGCCAGCCAGTAACGGCCGCGCGCCCCGAGCCTGGCGGGAGGCACCGCCTCTGAGATCAGCGGCTCCACCAAGGGCCACCAGACTTGTTGAGCACGCGCGAGCTTGCCGGAACGGCTGTAGACGTACCCGTGTTTGAAGCCCGCTTCCAAACGCAGGTCGAGCGAGGCCGTCGGGAGAAACTGAAGACGCTCATATCCAGCAAGGGCGCTTTCCAACCGCGACGTTTCAGCGACGGAGAGCGCTGCCTGGCAGTCGGCCACCGCCAGCTCCGCGGCACGAACGTCACCGTGCTGGGGGAAATCGATCACCAATCGTTCGTAGATCTGCAAGGCATTGGCAAATTGATTGAGTTCGCGCAACAGGTCCCCCTGAGCGAACCGAGCGGTGAAGATCAAGTCGCTGCGAGGATAGTTTTGCACCAATCGTTCCAGGATATTGTACGCTTCACGACGGTTTGAGTCCTGTCCCAGTTTCCTCACCGTCAAAGCCGCCTGGAGCAAAGCATAAGGGGCGAAACGGTTATCTGGAAAATCGTCGGCGAGCTTGACGAAGACTCGTTGCGCGTCGACCAAGCGGCCTTGGGCCACGTAAGCTTCGGCTTCAACCACGTAGGAGAATACCGCGGCGTCGGCCTGAGGATAATCGGCCCGCAGACGCTGCAGCACATCCAAGGCAGCCTCCGGGCGATTGAGCCCGAAATTGGCCTGCGCTTCCAGGAGCGCGAGGGAGCTTGCCACGTCCGACCGGAGTTCTGAGTCCAGCGCCGCCAGACGACTGCGCAAGCTCAGGACCAGTTCGAGCGACCGAGCCGCTTCACCCCTATCATAAGCCAGCCGCGCCTGGAGCCAGGCCATTCGAATTGCGAGGTCCGGGGGGAGTTGGCCCGACTCCGCATCGGAGAGCAGTCGGTTGACGCGTTCATACGCAACCACGGTTCCATATTCCCCGGAACTCTGCAGCGCGCGTGCAAGATTCCACTCCGCCTGCCACCGGCTGACCAAATCGAAGCGCGCGTCCTTCCCCAAAGTATCGAGCAGAGAGGCAGCTTCCTCAAGACGCCCCGCAGCGATTTCGGAGTAGACCCATTGAAACATCAACCCGCCCGTGGACACGCCCGCCGGAGGATTCTCAAGCGCCACGGCATAACTGTCGGCCGCACTTCGAAAATCCATGGCTCGAAAATAGGCTTCGGCCACGATCACGCCGAGCGTGGCACGAAGACCCGGCTCCCGTACCTCGGCCCGGGCTCGCGCCGCAAAATCGGCCGCACGGCGGTATTGCCCACGCTCCCACGCCGCCTCCATCAGCACACCAAGCGCCGGCGAACGAAGCGCCGAGCCGGGAAACTGCTCCAACAGCGTTGTGGCATCGGCCTCCGCATCGGCATACCGACGGTCTTCCAGGGCAAGATAGGATCGGAAGAGCAGCAGGTCCTCCAAAATCGGGTGTGGCCGGCCTCCGCCGATCAGAGTGCTCAACGTGTCACGAAACCCGTTGCGCGCCGCTCCTTCGCGGGACGCCTTCGCCAGGAGCTGCAGGGCGATTCGCTGCTTATCTCGATCTGCCGCGTCCGCGAGCAGGCTGTTAAGGGCCACCCTACCCACCCCGTTGCCTGCACCTGCGATGAGGCCAAGCGCCAGCCGGAAGTTGTCGCTCATCTCCCGTTCCTGGGCAGGGAGTGCCTGCAGTTGCTCCTGGAGGAACCGGACCGCGGCATCAATCTCCCCTCGCGCATACAAGGCGGCGGCGTAAAGTTCGGCGAAACGATACCCTGCCGAACGTCCCCGGTTTTGCTCAACGTTCTGCCTCAATGCGGCAAGGCTGGCCTCGGGCACTTCCCCCGTGCCCTTCAACTGCGCGGTCAGCCGCGCCAGCAGGAACCGGGCTCTCGCCAGATCGGAAGGTGCCACATCCATCGCACGCTCGTGTGCAGCTCCCGCCTCGCTGAAATCCCCGGATGCAGACGCCAGCGCCCCCCGCAAATAATGATACCAAGCGACCTCATCCGACGGCAGAGCGGCCGGATCAAGCGCCGAAATCGCCGCTGCTGCCGCCGCCGGATCTTCCGAAGCCGCCGCCACCAACGCCGTGCGCAGCCTGAATCTCGGAGTGGGCTGGCCCGTGTAACGTTCCAGGACGCGTCCCGCCTCCTCCGGCCTTCCGTCGTCGAGCAGCGCCGTGCTCCACGCGAGGATGATCTCGTTCAAGTCGCCCGCCGGCGGCTCGGGACGTTCCATCAAGGCCCGATACAATTCCGCAGCCAAAGCCGGAAACCCGAGCTCGAGGGCTCGATGGGCCGAGTCGACTGCGACGAGATCGGCCGCCGGCGTCGCCGGCAGAGGCGGAGCCAGCGGGGCCTCGGCCGGCTGGGCATCCACGATCCCAACCAGTCCGAGCATCCAGAAAACCACTACAAGGGAGGCGCAAGCACGCATCGTTTCCCACCCTGCGCCAGCCCGCGGGAGGAGGCAAGCCCGCCGGCCATGGGTGCCCATTCAGGACTCGCCCCGGCGTCCGCAATCCGCACACTGACTGCGTCCCTGCAACCCTCCCATCCCATGACCGCGCTCATTACCCTCGGTATTCTCCTCGTTGTCGCGATCGTCGTCGTCCTCTGGATCGTCGGCATCTACAATGGCCTTGTTGCCCTCCGCAATCGGTTCAAGAACGCGTTCGCCCAGATCGACGTGCAGCTGAAGCGACGGTACGACTTGATCCCCAATCTGGTCGAGACCGCCAAGGGCTACCTCAAGCACGAACGCGAGACGCTCGAAGCCGTCATCAAGGCCCGTAACATCGCCGCAGCGGCGGCCGAAGCAGCTGCCGCCAATCCGGCCGACGGCGGCGCCGTTCGCAACCTGCTCTCCGCCGAGGCGGGCTTGGGTGGGGCCCTTTCCAGACTGCTTGTCGTGTCCGAACAGTACCCCGACCTGAAGGCGAACCAGAACATGATGCAACTGACGGAGGAGCTGACTTCCACGGAGAACAAAATCGCCTTCGCCCGGCAGGCTTACAACGACAGCGTCATGGTATATAACACCAAGCGCGAAGTGTTCCCCAATGTTCTGTTTGCGGGCATGTTTGGCTTCCAACCCGCTGAGCTCTTCAAAGTCGAGGATCCCACCGAACGCGTAGCGCCGAAAGTCAGCTTCACATGATCAAGTGGCGAGTCACGAGCAGCGGGCGGAGGACAGCGAGGACACGGCCGGCTTCACTGTGAGGTCGCCTTCGCCCTGCCTGCGTCAGGTTTGACCCGCGCTCCCCGCCACCTGCTTCTTCCTCCGCCCATGGATTTTTTCGAAGCCCAGGATCGCGCCCGGAAGCGGACCACGCGGCTGGTGATCCTTTTTGCACTCGCGGTGATTGGCATCATCGCCGTGGGTTATTTCGCCCTCGTCGCCGCCCTCGCTGGATCCGCCATGCGAACCGCCGACGGCGCTTGGAGGGTCGAATCCTACTGGCAGCCTGATCTTCTCGCAGGCGTCGCCGGGATGACGGTTCTGATCGTCGGGGCGGCTTCGTTGTTCAAATGGCTGTCGTTCCGAAAGGGCGGGCGCGCCGTCGCCGAAATGGTCGGTGCCCGTCGCGTGGACCCCTCCACCCGGCAGTTGAAGGAGCGTCAGCTCCTCAACGTCGTCGAGGAAATGGCCATCGCTTCAGGCGTGCCCCTGCCCGCGGTGTACATCATGGATCAGGAGTCCGGCATCAACGCGTTCGCCGCCGGCCTCACCACGTCCGATGCCGTTGTGGCCGTGACGCAGGGAACGCTGGATAAACTCACGCGCGACGAACTGCAGGGGGTGGTGGCGCACGAATTCAGCCACATCCTGAATGGCGACATGCGCCTGAACGTAAAGCTCACGGCGATTGTTTTTGGCATCCTGGTCATTGGCCTGATTGGACGCGGCATCCTCTTCAATCTCCGCTTCAGCCGTCCACGCCGGGGTTCCCGCAACGGAGGCGGCATCCTCGCCATCGTCGCGGCGGGCGTGGCCCTGCTGGCAATCGGTTATATCGGTTATTTTTTCGGCCGCATGATTCAGGCCGCAGTGTCTCGCCAGCGTGAATACCTGGCAGACGCCGCTGCCGTGCAGTTCACACGCAACCCCGCGGGCATCACCGGCGCCCTCCGGAAGATCGGAGGCTACACGCTCGGCTCCCGCCTGCTCTCCAACCAGTCCGCCCAGATTGGACATTTCTTCTTTGCCCAGGGATTTCGCTCGTTGTTCGGCGGCCTGTGGGCGACCCATCCGCCGCTCGTCGAGCGCATCCGGGCCGTCGATCCGTCCTTCGACGGCAAATTCTTCGAGCCGCCGACCGTGGTCGACGTTGCCCGCGAGCCGTGGGCCAAGGTGACCGGGCAACCCGCGACGGCCGCACGTCCTCCGCTCCCGGTTCCGACTGCCGCCGCCATCATCGCAGCCGCAGGCACGTTACAAGACGCAACAGTTGAGGGCGCCCACCGGCTCCTCGAAGCGTTGCCCGAAGCCCTGCACGAAGCGGCCCAACACCCCGGCGACGCCCCCTCCCTGCTCTACCTGCTCTTGCTCGACGCCAATGTCGAAACCCGCACGCGTCAGCTGGCGCTGGTGACGGACCACGATGGCGCCGAGGCGCGTTCGACATTGGAGCGATTGCAGGATCCGTCCCTCGAGCTCCGGCCCGAACACCGCTTGCCTCTCGCGCAACTCGCCTTGGGCGCGCTCCGTGAGCTCGAACCCGACCGGCTTCAGCGTTTGCTGGGAACCCTGGACGAGCTCGTGCACGCCGATGCCCGCGTCACTACGTTCGAGTATGCCTTGCAGAAGATGATCGTTCACCATCTCGAACTCGCCGTGAATCCCACCGCCGGGCCTGCGGGGGAGATTCATTCGTTCCACGCGGTCGCGTCTGAAATTTCCGTGGTGCTTTCGTGCCTCGCCCGCCAGTCGGGAACGTCCGCCGGGCAGGCTTTCGCAGCCGGCGCCTCCCACCTGAACGGCCTCGACCTTAATCTCAGCCTCCAGTCCGACGAGGAGTGCGGGATCAAACGTTTGGACGCTGCGCTCGACCGCCTTTCGCAGGCAACGGGTCCGATCAAGAAACGGTTCCTGATCGCCGCCGCCGGCGTCGCCACCGCCGACGGACAACTCCGGACCGAGGAAACCGAGTTGCTGCGAGCCATCGCTTCGGTCCTGAACTGTCCACTCCCGCCGCTCGCGATTTAAGATCGAGACGGCAGCGGGAACCAACGCCGCCCCTGGCTCGATCCGGGCTTCACTTGCTCCGGGGGCCGATCTTCCTCGAAGGAATTGGCTCCGCCCTGTCCTCTGCGGGAGGCGCCGGCAGTATTATGCTCGTGGCGATAGCGGCGAACAGCGAGCCGAAGATCAACCCGCGCGCCCAACGACGACGAACATCCTCGTCCGGAATCCAATCCAACTCTTTTCTCGCGAGGATCATGAGGAGCAAGGTCGGCACGGCCAGCAGAACAAGCCACGACGCCCCCGCGGATTTGAGACCGGCCTTGATCCAGCTCAGCACGGAGAACCCCGAAAGCGTGAGCGCGAACAAGGCTGCAAACGTCACGCTACGCCCGCGAAGGGCCTTCCAGATCCACGAAAGTGCCGAGAAGGGATTCAAACGACGCCAATCCCTACCTTGGCCCGTCGCCACGTCAAAACATTGCCTTGATCAAGTCTGGCCATCGCGAACGGGCCCGTTGAAATTCGCCTCATGACGGTCGCCGAAAAACAGCGCCAGATCATCGAGGACTTCGCGATCATTGAAAACCGCCAGGAACGCCTTGCGGCGATCGTGGACCGGGCCCGCAACCTCCAACCCCTGCCGTCTTCGGAGCGGACTGAAGGACACCGCGTGGCCGGTTGCGTATCCGCTGTATGGTTACTCGCGGAGACGAACGGCACCCGGATGCGCTTCAGGCATGACGCCGATTCGCCGCTGGTCCGCGGGCTCGTGGCACTCGTGTGCGAGATCTACGAGGGCGGAACGCCCGAGGAAATCGTTGCAACCGAGCCCACCGTGCTGGAGGAGCTCGATCTGATCCGCGACCTGACACCGACCCGCCGCAATGGTCTTGCGGCCGTGCGATCCCGGATCAAAGCCCTCGCCCTCGAGCAGGTGCACAACAACTGAGGGACCCACGGCTGCAGGAAGCCCACTCCGCGGCACTCGTTACGCAAGGCAGGCGTCAAGCGCCTTGCGCGCTCCAGCCTCGTCCAGCCCGATGCCGATGAAGACGAGCTCCTGCCGCCGGTCTCCATAAGGTTCCTGCCACGCGGAGACGATGGCCGGAGGACGATCTTCCAAGCGCGCCTTGCCATTCTCAATCATCGCAGCCCACCAATAACTGAGAAAATCGTACCGTACCACACCGCCTGCCACGGAGAGGAACCCCATTTCGTCAGGGCGCTCCTGCCACCAAAAGAAACCTTTCGCCCGGAGCAAACCGGGGAGCCCCTGGGAAATGAGGGCTTCAAGCCGCTCACGGACAAACGGCCGCCGGGCCTGGAACACGAAGTGGCGGATACCGTACTTGCGCTCATGGGCGGATTCCGGAACGGCCAGGCGAAGCACCGTGTCCGACTTCCCGGGCGCCACTGCATTCAGACGATGGATCCAGTTGGCTGCCCCCAACGTCTCAAGCGGGTCGAAACGGATTCGGTCCATCAAATACTCGCTGGCAACCTGCCCGTGTTCCGTGCGCACCAGTTCCGCGCGGGCATTCAGGCTCCGCAGCATCGCCGTCAACTCAACCTGCACCTGAGTCGATACTCGGTCACACTGGTTGAGAATGAGAATGTCCGCGCACTCAACCTGCTCAATCATCAGTTCAAGCACAGGTCGCTCGGCGCCGCCTGCGACCTGTCTTCCGCCGGCGCCGGACCGGCTCCAGGCTTCATGAAACGCGGCGGCGTCGATCACCGTGACCAGCGCCGAGAGCGATGCAAATTCGCCCAAGGAGCGTCCAAACGGGTTCTTCCGGACGAACAGATTGGCCAAACCGCGCGGCTCGGCCACCCCGGTCGTCTCCACAAGGATGTGTTCGTATTTCCCCGACGCCGCCAGTTCAGCCAGGCACTCGGCGAGTTCGTCCTTGCTCGAGCAGCACACACAGCCATTCGCGAGTTCGACCACCTCCCGCCCGTTCGCGGCGCGTCGCACGACAGCTCCGTCAATATTAACGGCGGCGACATCGTTGACGACGGCGGCCCAGCGACGCCCTTCCGCCTGGGCCAGCAAATGATTCAGCACGGTAGTCTTGCCTGCTCCCAGGAACCCGCAGAGCACCGTGACACGCGGACGTTGAGTCTCCGAGATCATGTCAGTCAGGCAGCCATATCCACAGGCCATGGCGAGCTGCGAACGTTATGAAATAGAAAAGCCCGCGCCGTTTCGGGCGCGGGCTTGGAAATCCAACAGAGCTTGGAACCGAATCAGTTACCGGCCGGAGACGGGCCGAACGGATCGCTGCCGTCGCGATAACCGGGCAGATCGTCCGCCTTCAAGCCCATCGCGCGCACCGCGCGGGGATCGAAGATCTCATCGATGGGCGCGCCTTCCGGATTCACGGTCTTGGCCGTGATGAAGATCAGCAGGTTGCGCGAATCAACGTTCTTGGTATCGGAGCGGAAGAGGCGGCCGATGCCGGGAATCGTGCCGAGAACCGGAACCTTCGACTGTCCGTTTTGGGCGGTATTCTCGATCAATCCGCCGATACCCATGGTGTATCCATCCTTCAGCGACACCTGCGTCTTGCTCTTGCGGGTCGCGATGATCGGAATCTCCGCGCCACCCGCGCCGCCGAACGAGGTGATGCCTGCACGGCTGCTGACCTCGGGTTCGATGGTGAGCTTGATGAAGCCCTGCGAGTTCACCTGGGGCGTCACTTTCAGCAGGATGCCGATCGGACGATAGGTGAAGCCGCTGACCTCAAAGGTGCCGCGCTCCTGATTATAGGTGTAGTTCGGGATCGGGAACTCCTCACCAATGTTGATGTTGGCCTCGGTATTGTTGAGGGTGACGATCGTCGGATTGGACACCAGCTTGACGTTATTCTGGGTCTGCAAGGCGCTCAGCACGACATTGAAGTCGGAAGCAGAGAAGACCGCCGTCGCTTCACGCGAGGTGCCCGAGGTATTCACCAGGCCGAGCAGGTTGTTGATCGCGCTGCTGGCGGTGTTCGCAAGGGTGTTTTGAACACCCGACTGACCGGTCGTACCGCCCGACGTCGTGGTGGTCGTCGTACTTGACGAATTTGTCGGGACCGTAACGAAGGAAGTCGTCTGAACCGGCTGCAACGTAATCGGATCAACGGTCGTGGTGGTTTGCTGCACCAACTGCGAACCGGTGATCGTCGAGCCGGTCGTAGAGCTGGAAGGCAGCGTCGTGGTGGTCGAACTCGTCGTGGTCGAGCTCGAGTTCGAGCCCGTGTTCGAATTGTTGTTCGAACCATTGGTCCGCGTCTGGCCGCGCAGGCGGTTCCACTCCTGGGTCATTTCGCCGGCACCGATCTGGAAGCCCTGAAGCGACGCCCAGTTCACGCCGATGTTCTTGACGTCGCGGTCGGTGACCTCGACGAACTTGGACTCGATCATCACCTGGGAAGTGGCCTTGTCGAGTTGCTCGATGATCGGACGAATACGCGTCATCTGCGAAGGACGCTCGGTGATGACGAGGGCATTGCTGCGACCGTCCACGACCACGCGTCCGCCTTTTGTGGCGTCGACCAACGGACTGATCGTGGGAAGGATGTCGGACGCCCGTGCGTAATCGATGAGGAAGACTTCCGTCACGACGGGCTCCATCAGCAGCTGGTCCTGACTGACCACGGTGATGATGTTACCTTCTTCGACGTAGGTGTAACCGACGGGCGAGAGGACAACCTGGAAGATCTGGCGCCAGGTGACGTCGCGAAGCTTGATCGATGTCTTGCCCTGAAGCGTGTCGGGCACAACGAGATTGAGTTCAAAGAGATCGGCCACATTGCGCAGGATTGTGCGGATATCCTCGTCGGGGAAATCGACGGAAAGGGTATCCTGATTGTCCTGTCGGGTCGCGCCGGCTGGGGCGGCGTCCTCGATGATCACCGGAGTGGATGCAGCGGGCGTTGCGGAGGCAGCCTCGCCAGAGGCGGGCGGAGTTTGAGCCCAGGCGGCAGGGAGCAGGCTCGCGGCCAGCAGGGCGGTCAGAGGCAGGTACGTTCTCATTTTTGTGTTCCTGGTTTGATGGGCCGGGAGATTTGTTCGTTATTCAGTCGGATGGTGAAACTGGTGCGCTCGATGCCGCTGATTACGATGGAGTATTGAGCTCCACCGACCGTGGCCGTGAGCCGGTCGCCGAGGCGCATCTGTCGCGCGCCAAAGAGAAGGATCGGCTCGTCGCGGACAAACATCGTGCCCGTGGGGTTGATGTTGTTCGCAATCATCTCGAGGATCTCCCGCGTGCTGCGGATTCGGGGCGCCGGACCGGCTACCGGGGGCTCCTCGACTGGGTCGATGCGATCGAAATCCGGCGGCGCAAAAGGATTCTTCACGGACGGCAAGACTGCGGCCACGGTGTCTTTCTCCAGCAGCGCGGTCGCTTTCTCAATCGTCGCAGCGCGACGGGCGGGCGGAAGGAGGTCTGAGCGCTGGCCATGGGACGCGGCCGGGAGCAGTAGGCCGACGAGGACGGGCAGGAGGTGACGGGTGTACTTCATGGCAAACCCAGGAGTTCGAGGCTGAGCGTAAGCGTCACTTCCGCTGCGCCATTGAGGGTCGCGGAATTGATGCGGCAGAAATGCGGACCGTTTTCGAGGCGTCGCAGAAAGTTCATCACCTTCGCGTACTCGCCCTGCACGGAAACGGCGAACGGCACACGAAGATGCTTCGTAGCCGGTCCGCCACGCACCGTCGCCGGCGTCATCTGGCGAAGATCCAGCAACTTGATGCCGGTGTCCGTCTCGAGGCGGTAGAAATACTCCAAATTGGTTGCGAGGCTCGCCAGGCGCACCGCACGGCTGTCGATTTCGGCGTTGGCGGCGACCAAGGCGTCGTGCTGCTCCTTGAGTTGGGCGCTGTGGCGCAAGTTTTGGCTCAGCCGATTGCCCTCCGAAACACGCTCCTCCAAGACCGCCTCCTTTTCGGGGATCGCCGCACGGCGATGGTAGATGCCAACGATCAAAAGCAGACAGAGAAAGCCGCAGCCGAAGCCGACAGGATGCTTCTTAAAGGTGGCGATGAAACTTTTTCCGGCGGCGCTCATTTCGTGGCTGGCTCCGAGTTGAATTTGAGCGAGAGCTCGATGTGAAGGCGGCCCGACACCGGGTCGCGATTTACCCCTGTGAGTTCCACCGACGAGAAGAGCCCTCCGAAGTCCGCATCACCGCGGATCTGCTCGACAAAGGCCGTCGCATGTCCGGTGGCCTGATCGGGCGCACCGCGGACCAGCCCGCGGATGGTCACCCCAGTATCCCGGTAATCGAAACTGCGGATGGCGATGTCGGCGGGCAGCGTACGGGCAAGGTGGAGGACGAAGTCGGAAACCCGCAGCCGGGGCGTGGAAAAGTCCGAGACTTCGTTGATGATCTTCTCCTCCGCTTGAAACTTCTTGAAGAGCGCAACAGCCTGGCTGCTGGGCTGACGGTCGCGCTCGATCTGCTCATCCCACGTGGCAATCTGGGAATTGATGCCGCTGATCTGATACTCTTGATAGGCGAAGAAGAGCACCAGCAGCACCGCCACCAGGACCGCAAATCCATTGATGAAGAATGCCGTGCGAACGACCTTCGTATCCGGCAACCGATCATAGTTGCGGAAATTCGGGTGCCACGCGGGCATGAGCGGCTGCGCAGCCTGCTCCTTATTTTTCTTGGAGAACGGGAGCATTGTGGTGGGCCATTAGTCCAAAGAGTCCAAGCCAGCGGGCATCGAAGGCGGTACCCTGATGCTCGGGCGGCAACGTAATCTGCTGCGCCTCGAACCAGGATGAGAATTTGGGCTTCAGCGGGGTCACACCCAGCTGGGTCGAGATCACTGTTTCCAGCCAGGACAGTTTGGCGGGAAGCAGCATGCAAATGAGCTGGCCGATCGATTGGCCGGTCTGAACCTCGTAGAATCCAATCGACGAATGTAATTCGCGCAGGAGCTTCTTGATCAAAACCGGTCCCATGCCGGTAAAATCGAAGGTATTCGAGAAGAACAAACGCCGCGCCGACTCCTCGTCCTTGAGGTTCAACTCCTGTTGAACCATGGGAATCATCGAATTGAACCCTTGGGGTATCGGCCGGGAAGCATCCACGCCGGCTCCGGTGACAATGAAGGAGTGCGTTACGTCCGCACCGATCTCCACCACCAAGGTCGGAACGCCGGATTTCTCGTTCGCCAGCATGCCGACGATCGCACCGAGGGCAGCGACCGTGCCCAGTTCGACGCGCTGCGGATAGATTCCATTCGCGAGCAGCGAGTCTTGAACCGCGATGACCTCCTCGTTGGGCAATCCGCAGCAGAGGATGTCCTTGGACGGCGAACGCGTAAGGTCGAAGTCGCTTCCGTCCCGCGTATTGAGAACCGCAACCGTCGCCTTATCGAGCTCCACCCGACACTGGGCGATAACCAGCTCGTTCAAGTACCCGGGATCCTTGATGCGTTTCAGGTCCAAAGAAGCATGACGGATAAACCGCTTGGGAGGATATACGCCGACCGTGGCATGAAGATAGCCACTCTGTCCCTTGGACGGTTGCAGCTGCTTCAGGGCATCGGCCAATGCCGCATTGTCTCCAAATGGGACCTCAACAATCTGCTCCACTTCCATGGGTCCCGGCTCCGAACGGGAGGTCCGGGCAAGGAGGATTCCGCTGTCGTTGAAATCGACAAAGTATCCTTTGGTCTTCTGAGAGAAAAACATGGGAGTCGTGGAGATTCGGACAACCCCAGTATCGGCGCCTTAACGACAAACTGGAGGCATGAGGACAAACTCCCAAACCGAAATCCGCATGACAAGGCTAAAGACCTACCTTAACTCCTAACATTCGGCCATTTACATTTCCTTAACGCCCCTGTTTCATGCGAACACAATTTTCACAAGTACTTGGGAACAAAAAACCCGCCAAATAGGCGGGTTTAGGAGCGGAACCAAAGGGGCTCGAAGGCGGCCAGTGCCGCGCCTCACTTCTGCCAAGTGCGCTTCTTATGGCGATTCGACTTCAAGCGCTTACGGCGCTTGTGCTTGTTCATCTTGAGACGGCGCTTCTTCTTGAGGTTGCCCATGGTGTAAAAACGGAGGTGGTGACGATTTGAGCCGGCCAACGTGCGTTTTCCGTTGTAGCCTGTAAAGCCCGAATTTGCCCACGCTCTCCGCGCGCCGCTCAGTTATTGGTTCTCAACGGGCATACTCGTCCGTAACGCAGTAAAGATCACTTCCGCGCGCACCTTTTCTTCAGCCAACCCTGCCAGCCTCGCAACCACCCGGCGGTAAAAGGTCATCTGGTGACGATAGCGTTCCGCGGCACTCACGGCATCCTCAGGCGACGAAAGATAATCCGTCTTGAAGTCGTAGACCGTCGCCTCGGTCGTATGACCAATCTTGTCGTACTGGATTACCACCCGGTCGAACACGCCGGTGACCCAGCGTTCGTCCAGAACAACCTCGAAAGCACGTTCACGCCAGACGGTCCGCGCCTCCCCCCCTTTCCAAACTCCCGACAGCGCCCCAGCCTTCAGACAGGAGATCGCTTCATCAACAATTACCTCTGGCTCACCACGGCCGCGCCACGTGTCGGCCCAGTGTTCGACCACTCCGGCTTCGACCCAGTCCACTTCGGCGAGAAGACGATGAACCCTCGTCCCGAACTCCGCCGCTTTGCCCGAGTCCAGATTGAACAACTGCGCGCCTCCCAACTCGCCCCGTTTACCTGCAGATGCCTTCTGCGCCGCATAGCGCCGCCGACGCTCATCCTCCGTGGCTTCAATCGGCTTGATCTCCAAGATTCCGGAGGGCGGTTGAGGAGCCGCAAGATCACAAAACCAATCAGGATCCCCCTCCTGATGGAATCCGTGGAACTCCCGCCGGCCGACACGAACGTTGAGCGAACTGTCGCCCAAGGTCTCGGCCAGGAGTCGGGGAAAGTTGCGCGAGGTCGAATTGCCAGGAGCCTTTGTCACAAGGTACATGGCACGCTTCGCCCGCGTCATCGCCACATAGAGAAGCGAAAACGCCTCGTAACAGGCGGCCGCCTCCGCTTCCCGCACGTACGCGGAAACAACGGGATCCGCTTCCACAAAGTCCTTCGCCGGCAAGGAAACGACCCACTCCACCGAACGATCCGCCGCCTTTTTCACCGCCAGTCCATCGCGGCGCAGATCGAGCCGGTTGCCCTCGAGATCCGGCAGGAGCACCACGTCGAATCCGAGCCCTTTGGATTTGTGGATCGTCATCACGCGCACCGACCCCGCGGCCTCGTTTTCGCGTACCGCGTGGTCTTCCATAAACCGGACGAATTCCGCCACGTCGCGGCTGCCAGTACCGTCAAACAAACCCGCAGCTTCGATAAACTGCCTCCCTCGCTCACGACTGAAACGATCATCGGGTGCGAGCGAGGGTTCGATCAGCCCGATCCACCGCGCCGCCCAACGCTCAAATCCCTTCGCATGAACCTCGCCCAGCAGGTTCCCGGTCAAACGTTCCGGAGAGTCCATCCCCTGCGCACGCAGCACCTCGCCCAACGGCGTCATGCGAACATGCTCCCACGCCAGGGTGTCGCCGGGATGCGCGGCCGCCTGCGCGAGCGCAAGCAACGCCTGCCCCAGGGGGTTGTCGACACACACGTGAAGATCCGACTCGGCCACCGCTGCGATGCCTCCCTCGCGCCGCAGGAAGTCGGCCAGCCGGTTTGCAGTATCGTTCTTCCGAACAAGCACCGCGCAGGATAGACCGCGTTCCAAGGGTTCGATCTCGGCCAGAAGCGCCAAGGTCGTCGAGAAACGATCCTCCTCTTCATTGGCCTGCAACCACGCGACCTGTCCGCCCAAAGCTGGCCGCGCCGACTCATGCGCCCTCCACTCGCGGTTCCAGCTTTCCGAGGCCTCTCCCGGAAAAAGTCCCGCCAGCGCCGCGGGGTCTCCAAACACGCGGTTAACGATCGAGATGATCGGTGGCCCCGAACGCCACGACTGCACAAGGTGCTTCTCGGCAATGCAGCCGGGACGAGCCTGGTTGTAATGATCAAAGATCTCACGGAACAGCCGCGGATCGCCCTCACGCCAGGCGAAAATTGCCTGTTTGACGTCGCCGACATAGAAGAACGTCCGCGCTCCCGTCGGATCTTGAACCGCCTCATCAATCAACGAACGGAGGATGGACCATTGCCCGAAGCTGGTGTCCTGAAATTCGTCCAACAACCAGTGGTCCGTTTCTCCATCCAGACGGTAGTCAATGAACAACCGGTCTTCACCCACGGCATCGCTCGACAACGTGCGTGACATTCCCGAATCGGGCTGCAGGAGGCGCTGCACATCCGCGAAGGTCAGTTTCCCCGCGCGTCGCACGCTCTCGTGATAAAGAGCATCATAGCCCGCGAGCACCGCATGAATGCCCCGGGTCATCTCGAGGTGACGCACAAACTCCGAGCCGATCACGCCGGCGACGCAGGCTCGCAGCGCATCGGCAACCCCCGGCGGCAGGGTAAACTTCTTCCGCTCCACCATGATCTCTGACAAGTCGGGCCACGCCTTGAGCGCATTCTTTAGCAGATAGGTCATCCCCTTCCCGGGCTCCGCCCCGGGCGACCATTCCGCCAGATCGGCAAAGAACAACGTCCAACGGTCCCGCTGCTTATCGTTCATTGCGAGGCCTGCCACCGCCCGCTCCAGAGCACGTGCCGCCTCCGTGTGTTGTGCCGCCGCCTCCAGCCAGACGACACCTTGCGGCCAGATCCTTTGCGCGTTGCCCCAAAGGTCTCCAACGGGCGCAGCGAGGAAAATCTCCTGATGCTCGTCAATGAACGCGTCGAGTTGCGCGCCGAGACGTTTCTCCTCGGCACCGAACGTCGCCCGCTTGAACGCCTCGATGAACTCGCGTTGCGCCGTCTCGAGGTCTCCGGTCCGTGAGAACAGACGCCGGAGCACGCGCGCGCGCTCCACCTTCGCCGCATGCTCCTCGAGGATCTCAAACCTGCCCGCCAGCCCGAGTTCAAAGGGGAAGTTGGAGGCAATACGGGCAAAGAAGCCGTCGAGCGTTCCCAACTGCAATCTCGGCATTGCCTCCGCCACCGACCGAAGCATCCCGAGGAAATCATTCTGACTCAGCCCGGGTCGGCCGATATCGCCTGCCAGTTTCGCCGCATAGGCTCCGTCAGACGCAGCATTCGCGAGCTTCTTGAGGATCTCGTCGAAGAACTCGCCCGCCGCCTTTCGCGTAAACGTGAGCGCCACGATGCGCTCCGGTTTCGCACCCAGCGCGAGCAGGCTCACGAAACGATCGGTGAGCGCGTATGTTTTTCCCGAGCCTGCCGACGCGAGGATCATCACATGGCCGGGCGACGTCATGGCGCGCGTTCCTCCCAGGCAACACTGTCGGCCACGCCGTGAT
>CAYOSX010000045.1:0-17994 GCA_964406745.1 uncultured Opitutus sp. | reverse complement strand
AAACTCGCCCTCAACGGCGCGCTCACCATCGGCACGCTCGACGGCGCCAACGTCGAGATCAAGGAGGAGGTCGGCGACGAGAACATCTTCATCTTCGGCCTCACCGTCGAGGAGGTCGAGGCGCTCGACGCCCGCGGCTACAACGCCTGGGATTACTATCAGGGCGACGAGGAATTGAAGGCCGTGGTCGACTGGATTGGTTCCAGCTACTTCGTGCCCGGAGAGGCGCATCCGTTCGGCGCGCTCCACCACAGTCTCATGGGCGGCGGCGATCCCTACAAGGTGCTGGCCGACTACCGCGGCTACGTGAAGGCCCATGAGGCCATCGACAAGGCCTATCGCGATTCTTCGTCCTGGGCAAAGAAGGCCATTCTCAACACGGCCCGAGTCGGCAAGTTCTCCAGCGATCGCACCATCCGCGAGTACGCCAAACAGATCTGGAATCTACCCGCCGTCCCCGTGAAGTAAGCGGGTGACGCGGCCCTTCGACTCGAAGGCCGGTCACCCGCCGGGAGGGTAGCAGCGGCTTTATGCCGCGATGGCAACCGAACGGTTCCATCGCGGCTGCCGGATTCGTCCGCAGTCGGATTAGTCCTGCGCTTCCTCCAGGAGCTTTGCGCGTTCAAGGTGAAGCTTGATGCCCGTGATGCTGGCCTGCGCATGCGCTGCCAGACCGCTGTGGTCGCTCTTCGCGGCGCTCTCGTACAGGTCAACCAATTCTTCGTGCACGTCCACCATCGCGTCGGCGTAATCCTCGTTGAACTCCTCCGCCTTTTTCATGCGCCATTCCCGTTCGTCAAAGGTGTTCGCGGGCGGGGTCTTTGCGACGGGGCCGATCGATTTCATGAGGTTGTCGAGTCCCTCGCGGGCGGCGGTGTTCGTGGCGATCGTCGCTTCCGCGAACGATCTGACCTCGGCGTTTGTCGTGGTGGCCTCGGCGATGCGGGAGATCTCAATGGCCTTGTGATGGTACGCAAGCAGGTCGGAGATTACTTCCCGCGCCTTCTCGGCGCCGTCGTTCACCGCACGAGGAACCACCACCGGGCCGCCGGGCGCGGCGTACGTGCTGTAACCTTCAGCCACGTGCGGGGCTGGAGCGGTGGCTGACGTGCCCCGATCCCGTGCGGAAGCCTCGCCGCTGCCCGCTTGCGCCGAGAGGATCGAGGCGGTCGCCGCAATCACAGTGAAGGATTTAAGAATGCGTGTTTTCATAGTGGGGAGAGTGTGCCCTGCCTGGCGGCTGCAGGGTATCGGGTGGTTTAGTGGGTCCTCTGTGGGGCGGACTGAGGATGTGCCGTCGTGGCGCATTGTCCGCAGGGCGCATGCGCCCCTGCGCTGTCCGCCCATGGGTAGTCGTGACCGCCGCCCCACGCCCGCATAGGCGCAGGCCCCGATGCCCCGGGCGCGGCATCTGTGTACACTCACGGAGAACATCGAACGTCAGCTCTCCCGGTTAAGGGGGGCCGACCTTGCACCTGTCTATAAATTTATGAGCGCTCTCATCCTGATCATCACCCTGCTTCTGATCGCCCCTCTCGCCTTTGTGCTGGGAGCTGCGGTAGCGAACACCCGAAAGAACCGCGACCCCCGCCCTCCGCGTTATCTGTATTCACCCGCCCATCACGCCGGACGGTCTCCCGCGGTGCGCCGCGGCCCACGCCGCCCGTTTGCGCAGGTTGGTCAACGCCGCTGACGCTCATGGCCTTCGATCAAGAACAGGACCCGTCCGAACCGTTGGTGCACCCCGAAAGGCGGACCACCAAGGTGAACATTGGCATTGTGATCAGTGTGATTCTCTTCGTCTGCCTTGGCCTTCTGGCCATGTTTATGGTCCGCCGGGATCCGCCGGCGGAGCCCCCGGAAGTGGTGCCCGAAGTGGCGCCGATTCCATGACGATCGCACAGGGGTTCGTTGCCCACGCCCGTAGTGCCGGAGGCGCTCTATTGTTTTCATGAACGCATCCGACAGCAGTGAAACCGTGGCCGCCGTCCTCGTCCGCATCCATGAAGCCGAGCGCCGGCTCGGTCCGTGGCTCGAGGGCCTTCGGGAACGCACGGAGGATCCTGATCTGCGTGAGTTCATCGATTTGTGGAGCGTGGCAAACCAAGGACAGATCACCCGCACCCGGGCCGCCCTGGCGTGGGTGGGCGGAGAGGCGGCGCTTGGCACGAATGATCGCAAAGCCGAAGCGGCGCTTGCACAGGAGTTCGGCCTCGCAAAGGACGTCTCTGCCCAGGATGTGAGCGGCGTTCTCTGGACCTGTGCGCGTTTGTTTGCGGAAGCGTACGAGCGGGTGCTCACCCTGATCGTGCGAGAAGAGGCGCCCGCCCTGGCCGACATGATGGAGTTCAGCCGCGAACACGCAGCCCGGGTGCTCGACACGATCCGCGCGTTGAACGAAGCCCTGTCCGCTCCCGACCAGGCGACCGCCTGACGGTCGCTTCCCGCCTCAGGCTTCGTCGCTCCACTCGACTTCCTTCACGCCCGGAAGCGCGACGATCCGTGTGACGACCGTCTCCACAATGGGAGTGGACGCCGGCTGGCGGTAGCGCAAGCGGACGACCTGCTTCCACACGCGGTCCGTATTCACAGTGCGCAGGCTCGTGGAACGAACGTGAAGCGAGTGCGCTTCGAGCATTTGCTTTAACACGCCATTCGCGAGGGCGGCGTCTGCGGCGACGACCGTCAGGTTGGCATAACGATCGTAGTGCAGCCGTCGTTCAACTGCGGGCAGCAGACGGATCACCGCGAAGGCAGCCACGCTTCCGCTCGTGCCGATGACGAACTCGCCGCACCCGAAACACAGTCCGCTCATCGTCACGAACCAGAGGAGCGCCGCAGTCGTCACGCCGCGCACCAGCGACCCTTGGCGGATGATCGTGCCGGCGCCGAGAAAGCCGATACCCGAGAAGAGTCCGGCGCCGAGGCGCATCGGATCCGGCCGCCAAAGCGAATCTTCAGCGGCGTCCCCGATGATCTCCTCGGGCAGCATGCCGGCCAGCGCCGCGGCAATGCTCACGAGGACCATCGTCTTGAGTCCGGCCGCGCGGCCCCGCCGCTCGCGCTCAAACCCAAAAACCAGGCCCACGGCCAGCGCGGCGGCCAGACGCAGAACGATGTCCTGGGTGGTCACGACGCCGGCGCGAACCGGTTACCCGTTCGCGGAGGTCTCAATCTTGAAGCCGACCTTCAAGGTGGTCTGCCACTGCTTGATTTCACCGCCCTCGATTTGCCCGCGGATTTCGCTCACCTCGAACCAGGCGAGGTGACGGAGGGTTTTGGCGGTGGTGGCGAGTCCGTTCCTGACCGCATCGTCAATGGATGCGCCGGAGGTCCCGGTGATCTCGACAGTTTTGTAAACGGGATCGTTCATGAGGATCGTGGTTTGACGGTTTTGAGGCAGCAGGACGCTCCCCCTGCCGAGCCCATTATGTCCGTTTGCGAACAGTTGGGTATCGGTTCGCGCCACGGTCGGAGCGATGGGAAATTGCCCCATGGCCGGTCTGCGCCTCGCAAACGCGCCTGCGTGATCCTCGCCTCAACGCTGCGGGAGAGCGAACGCCACATAGGCGTCCCCCGATTTTGTGCCCATCTTGCCTCCGCCGCAGGCGATGACGACGTACTGGCGTCCGTCGACCTCGTAGGTCGCGGGTGTGGCATAGCCGCCCGCGGGCAGGGTGGTTTCCCACAGGATCCCGCCGGTGCGGGCGTCGAAGGCGCGGAACTTCTCGTCCTTGGTTGCGGCGATGAACACCACGCCGCCTGCCGTGACGACCGGGCCGCCGTAGTTCTCCGTGCCGGTGGGCGGCACGCCCAGCGCCGTGAGCTCGGGCAATTCGCCGAGCGGTACCCGCCAGAGGTATTCGCCGGTGTTCAGGTCGATCGCATTGAGCGTGCCCCAGGGCGGCTTGACCGCGGGGTAGCCGTCGGCGTCGAGAAAACGGTTGTATCCGGTGGTGACATACGGCGTCGCGTTCGTCGGCGCCGTCTCGGTCACGCCCGCGTGTTCGACGCGGCTGACGGCGGGTGCCTCCTGGCGTGACGGGTTCATGAGGTAGTTGGTGAGCGCCTGCTTTGCCTCGTCGGGGATGAAGTTGAACGAGGGCATCATGCCCTTGCCCGTCCGGATGAAGGCGAGCACCTGGTCCGCCGTCAGCCGCGAGGCCACGTCGGCGAGACGCGGGATGTTTGCGGCGGCGTTGCCTTCCAGCTCGGGTCCGTGGCACGACATGCAGAGCTGGGTGTAGACCGACCTGCCCGTGGACGTCGCCCCGGAGATCGCGGCGGTCGGCACCATCTGGTGGATCCACGCCATCTCGTTGCTGTTCACATAGAGAATGCCATCGGGGCTGACGGCCGGCCCGCCCCATTCGGCACCGCCGTCGAAACCGGGGAAGATGACCGTGCCCTTTTCGCTGGGCGGATCCCACGGGCGATGAGGACGAACGTCGCGCAGGCGCTGCAGAACCGCGGCGTGCGCCGCCGGCGTACGGTCAGTGACGAGGTCCTCCGTGAAGACCTGGCGGGCAAAGGGCGCGGGCTTGAGCGGGCGCGGTTGGGTCGGCCAGGTCTTTTCGCCCGGGAGATCGGAGGCCGGCGTGGCGACTTCCTCCCACGGGAAGAGCGATTCGCCGGTTTCGCGGTCGAAGACCCAGACGTGTCCGTCCTTCAGCACCTGCGCCACGGCGGCGATCCGGCGGCCGTCGCGCACGACTTCGCAAAGGACCGGGGCGGCGGGCGGATCGCGATCCCAGAGGTCATGCCGGACGAACTGAAAGTGCCAGCGCCGTTCGCCCGTGGCTGCGTCGAGGGCGAGCAGGCAGTTGGCGAAGAGGTTTTCGCCGTGGCGGTCGGCTCCGTAGAAATCGAACGCGGCGGATCCGGTGGGAACGAAGACCAGGCCGCGTTCCCGGTCGATGGCCATGCCCGCCCAGTTGTTGGCGCCGCCCACGCGTTGCCACGCGTCCGCCGGCCAGGTGTCGTGGCCGAATTCCCCGGGGTGGGGAATCGTGTGGAAGATCCAGCGGCGCTCCCCGGTGCGGACATCGAAGGATCGAATGTGTCCCGGCAGGGAAGGGGCCGGGCCCTCGCCGACGCGCATGCCGAGGATGAGCGTGTCGCGATAGACCACGCCCGGCGTGTTGGCCGCAAGATACCTGCCGGCGGCGAGCTGGTCGTCGACGTCCAGCTGGCGAAGCAGGTCGACCCGCCCGCCGTCTCCGAAATCCGGATACGGAATCCCCGTCGCGGGGTCGAGCGCGAAGAGGTAGGGGCCCGCCGTGCAAAGCAGCCGCCGTTCATCGCCTTCGCGCCACCACACCAGCCCCCGGTTGACGCCGGAGAGCGTCGTCCGTCCGACCGCGGCGGCCGGATCGAAGGTCCAGAGCTCCCGTCCGGTGGCCGCGTCGACCGCGAAGATGCGCAGGTCGGGGGCGGCTCCGTAGAGCACCCCGTCGACGATGAGCGGGTTGGTCTGGATCTGGGAACGGTTGTTGGCCGAGGAACCCCCGGCGTGGTAGGTCCAGGCCGGTTGCAAGCGCGCGACGTTGCCCGTGTCGATCTGCGAGAGCGTGGAGTAGTGGGAGCTCTCCGGGTCGCCGAGGTAGGTGTCCCAGTTCGCGCCGGCGGCAGCGTGGGTGCACGGAATGAGAACGAGCGGGAGGGCGAGGGTGAGGAAGGGGCGCATGGGGGCGAAGGGTGCTGGCGGGGGCGATCGGTCGGATCCGACCGATCCGACCGATCTGGAAATCGCTCAAAAAAGGCGACGCTGAAATGGGAGGGAGAACGAGAACGATTAAGATTACGAGAACGTCGGGTGCGAGAGACGGGTCCGGCGTGCGCGGGCTTGACCGCGGGGAGGTTGCCCGACCAGCTTCGAGGCTCCCCGCTTCGCCTCGAAACCCCAGCCTTCGACCCTCCTTCGCCCATGCTCGCGTTCCGCCTGTCGTTGATGATGTTCCTGCAATTCTTCGTTTGGGGAGCATGGTTCGTCACCATCGGCGTCTACCTGCGGCAGGGAGTGGGCTTTGAGCAGGGCATCGGCACGGCCTACTCGGTCGGCCCGGTGGCGGCGATGATCGCGCCGGTGTTCCTCGGCCTGATCGCGGACCGCCTCTTCCCGACCCAGGTGGTGCTCGGCGCGCTGCACCTCGTTGGCGCCGTCCTCATGTGGCTCGTGCCCTGGGCGGTCCAGCAGGAACTCGCCGGCCATCAAGGGTGGTTCTTCTGGGTCCTGCTCGGCTACATGCTCTGCTACATGCCGACCCTCGGGCTCACGAACACGCTTGCGATGCGCAACGTGCGCAACTCCGAGCGCGAGTTCCCGATCATTCGCGTCTTCGGGACGATCGGCTGGATCGTGGCCGGCTTCGTGGTTGGCACCGTGCTCAAGGCGGATGCGACGGCGCTGCCGCTCCAGATTGCGGCGGTCGCGAGCGCTGTCCTCGGGCTCTACTCGTTCTTCCTTCCCCACACCCCGCCGCTCAAGGAGCAGCAGCCGATGCGGCTGTCGCAGGCGCTCGGCCTCGAGGCGCTGGGCATGTTGAAGGATCGCAATTTCCTGATCTTCGCCATCGCCTCGCTGCTCATCTGCGTGCCGTTGCAGGCCTATTACGCGTATGCGGCTACCTTCGTGACCGACGTCGGTTTCGCATCGGCGGCGGGCGTGATGTTCTGGGGGCAGGTGTCGGAGATCTTTTTCATGCTGATCATTCCGCTGCTCTTCCGCCGGTTGGGCGTGAAATGGATGCTTGCGATCGGCATGGCCTGCTGGGTCCTGCGTTATGCCCTCTTCGCGGTGGGCGCGCCGGATTCGGTGCGGATGATGATCCTGCTCGGCATTCTGCTTCATGGCATCTGCTACGATTTCTTCTTTGTCACCGGGCAGATCTACACCGACCAGAAGGCCCCGCCGGCGATCCGCGGTCAGGCCCAAGGCCTGCTCGTGTTGCTCACCCAAGGCGTCGGCATGTATGGCGGTGCGGTGCTCAACAATCACCTCTTCGGACGCACGGTGACGGGAGCCAACGGCACCGATCTGCTCCAGCAATGGGCTTCCTTCTGGTGGCTTCCCGCCGCGATGGCGGGCGGCATTCTCGTTCTCTTCATGCTCTTTTTCCGCGACGAACGTGTCCGCTGACGCCCTCTCGTCCCGTAACCTCGCTTTTCTTCACGCCATGATCACCCGCCTCCGCCCTCTCGTCCTCGCCGCCGCCGTCTGTGCGTCGGCCTTCGCCTCGGATGCCTCGCGTCCGCCGCTCGCCGACCAGCTCGGTCTCCAGCTCTACAGTGTCCGCGCCAGTTTCTCCCAGGATCCGTTTGCCACGATGGACATGGTGGCGAAGTATGGGATCAAGGAAGTGGAAACCGCCGGCACGGCGAACATGGCCCCAGAGGCCTTTCGCGCCGAGCTCGAGAAGCGCGGCCTGCGCATCGCCGCTTCGCACGTGCAGTACAACGCGCTCCGCGACGACTTCGACAAAGTCGTCGCCGAATTGAAGGCGCTCGGCTCGCCCTATGCCGTCGTGCCGTGGATTCCCCACGAGGGGCAGTTCGATCATGCGGCGGCCGAGAAGGCGGCGGCGGATTTTGCCCGCTGGGGCGAGGCGCTCGCGCCGCACGGGATCAAGTTTGCGTATCATCCGCACGGTTACGAGTTCGGTGGCGGCAAGATGGGCGATGATTCGCCCTTCGATCGCATGGCCCGCGCCACGGCCGGCAAGAACGTGTACTTCGAGATGGACGTCTTCTGGGTCGTGCACGGTGGCGCCGATCCGTTCGCCCTGCTCGAGAAGTACCGCGGACGCTGGATGGGTTTTCACGTCAAGGACATCCGCCGCGGCGCGCCGATCGGCCTGACCAACGGCCGCGCCCCGGCCGAGGACAAAGTCATCGTCGGCACCGGCCAGGTCGACTGGCCCAGGCTGATCCGCGCCGCCCGCGCCCAAGGCATGCGCCACTTCTTCATCGAGGACGAGTCGACGGACCCGCTAAAGAATATCCCGCTCAGCTTGGTTTATCTGCGGGCGTTGCAGCTTTGAAGGTGAACCTGCCTGCGCGGGCGCCGTTGGGTCGCGCATGGTGTCGGAGCCGGTGTTGGTGCCGCCGGTGGTCCAGGTGATCCGTGCGCGATCGTGCCGTTAAGGTCCGCTGTAAGGCGAACCCACGCCCCTGGGGAACGACAGGGCAGCGGGGCGGCTGGCGGAGTAGTCCCGATCCATCTTACTCTCCGCCCGCCGCCGGTTTGGGTTCATCTGGTTGGGCACGATGTCGAGCACGAGAACCGTAACCTTCCCTGGAGCCTTGGGATCCGGCTCGTACGCGATGGTCACCAGCATGTCTGCCGAGCCGACATCCGACACGAGGGTCATCCCGCGATCCGCGAGGTGGGCGGACAACTTCGTTTCGACGTTCAGGTAGTCCGTCCGGTTGAGCAACAGGTGCTTTCCATTGACCATGGCCACAGGAGCGCAGCGCATCGGAGGGGCCAGCGAGGAGAGGCAACCGGTAAGCGCGACGATCAACGAGATCATGCCGGCGGAATTCGCGACGCGGAGAAAGGGGCTCATGGGGAGGGTGAACGCGGCCTACATCACTTAGCTACTCGTGCAACCGTCTTGAAGCAAGCGCGGCGACGCGACGGGGCCCCTCCCGCGCCCACGTCGGCTCCGAGGTTTACCCTTGTTCAGCGCCGTTCCAGCAAGCCCGCGTGGCGCATCCACTCCTCGGCACGCGCCGGCCACGTTGTCACCGGCTCGTCCGTGGGGCGGAGGCCGTAGCCGTGACCGCCCGTCGGGTAGAGGTGGAGGGAGGCCGAAATGCCTTTCTCCTTGAGGGCGGAGCCCAGCAGGAGCGCGTTTTGCACGGAGACACGGTCGTCCCAGGCGTGGGCGAAGAAAAAGGGCGGGGCGCCGGCCGGGACGACAACGTGGTCGGGCAGGGCCTTCTTCTTCTCGTCGTAGAGTCCACCGCTGTAAATCAGCAGGGCGAAATCGGGACGGGCGGAAACGCGGTCGATGTCGTCGATCGGTTCGTAGTGGTTTTTCTCGTACAAAAGTGAGGCCAGTGCGGCGGTCTCGCCGCCAGCGGAGAATCCGAGGATGCCGATGCGTTGCGGATCGATCTGCCAGTTTTCCGCATTCGCCCGGACCAGTCTCACCGCTCGCTGCGCGTCCTGCACTGCGGCCTGCCAGCGCTGCGTCTCGCGCGTGCGGCTCGGCACCCGGTATTTGAGCACGACGGCGGTCACGCCGAGCGTGTTGAGCCAGGCGGCGACTTCCGTGCCCTCGAGGTCCCACGCCAGGATATAATGGCCTCCCCCCGGGCAAACAATGACCGCGGCGCCATTGGCCTCTCCCGCGGGTGGGCGGTGGATCTCGATCAACGGCGTCGAGACGTTGCCAAGCTTGATGATCGGGCGTCCGGCGATGAGGCGATCCTCCGGTTTGGTCTGGTCAGCCTCGGGAGGCAGCGTGACGTTTTCGTCGCCCGGCGGGGTGCTCGGCCAGAGCTTGAGCGCGACGACGGACGGTTCTGCCGCAGTGGCGGACCCGAACACGGCGAGTGAGAGGACAATGCAGGCTAAACGGGAGTAGGTGGGGCACATGGCGGGGAGGGCAGGGCGGGGGCGAGGATGAACGTCCTCGGTTTTTCTGGCGTCAGCGAGCTTCGAAGACAATTCCCGCGAATGAATATTCAACGGGTTTTGTGATTTTTTCGAACAAGGATTGGCATCATGCCGCGCGTGCTTTCACGATGTTTGCGCTCTTCCGACCGCGTTCCCCTCGCGTTCGAGCAGACTCTGTTTCGACGCATGGCTTTCTCCTCTTCCGTACCCCCGCTCCGCTGCCCATCCGCGCTGCTGGCGTTCGCCCTCGGCCTCGCGCCGGCGGGCGTCGTCTTCGCGAAGGCGCCTGATTTCAACCGCGACGTTCGTCCGATCCTCGCGGACAACTGCTTCAATTGCCACGGACCGGATCCCGGGACGCGCGAGGCACGCTTCCGCCTCGACGACCGCGACGCCGCGTTGCGCGGCGGGGCCTCGGGTCTTGAGGCCATCGTGCCGGGCAAGCCGGACGAGAGCGAACTGATCCTTCGCCTCACCTCCCCGTTCGAGGATGAGCGCATGCCGCCGCTCGACTCGCACAAGCCCGCCCTGACAGACGCGCAGGTCGATGTCCTGCGTTCATGGATACAGTCGGGCGCGGAGTACAAACCGCACTGGGCCTTCATCGCCCCCGAGAAACCGGAACTGCCCGCCTCGCGAGTCGACGGCTGGGATGCTCCGGTTGACCGTCTCGTCGCCGACCGCCTGAGCGTCGAGGGCCTCTCGCCGTCCCCCGCAGCGGATTCGCCGTCGCTGGTCCGCCGGCTCTATCTGGACACGATCGGTCTCCCTCCGAGCCCGGAGCAGGTTGCGGCCTTCGAGCGTGACGGCTTCGAGGCGACGCTGGAACGCCTGCTCGCCAGCGACGCCTACGGCGAAAAATGGGCGCGCCACTGGCTGGACGCCGCCCGCTATGCCGACAGCAACGGTTTCGAGAAGGATCTGCCTCGTGAGCAATGGGCGTGGCGTGACTGGGTGATCAACGCGCTCAATCGCGACATGCCCTACGACCGCTTCATCATCGAGCAGGTCGCCGGCGATTTGCTGCCCGGGGCGACCCAGGAGCAGCGGGTGGCGACGGGATTCCTGCGCAACAGCATGATCAATGAGGAAGGGGCGATTGTCCCCGAACAGTTTCGCATCGAGGAAACGTTCGACCGCGTGGACTGCCTCGGGCGCGCCGTGATGGGGCTCTCCTTGCAATGTGCGCAATGCCACACGCACAAGTTCGATCCCATCACCCACGACGAATACTTCGGTGTCTTCGCGTTCATCAACGACACGTACGAGGCGCAATCGTGGGTGTACACCGACGAGCAGCTTTCCGTTGTCGACGAGATCAAGCGGGCCATTGCCAGCGCCGATGCCCGCCTGCAAACGGAGCGCCCGGGCTGGCAGGGCGAGCTCGCCGCCTGGGAGCGGGAGGTGCTCGCGCGCGACGTGCCCTGGGCAACGTTGGTCGCAACCGAACTCGGCAGTTCGAGCGGGCTCAACCATCCCACGCAGGAGGCCGACGGATCGATTCTCTCGCTGGGACATCCCACCACCCGCGGGTCCGTTTACGCCATCGCCGAACCGGTGCTCGATGGCGTCACCGCCTTGCGCATGGAGATGCTCACGCACCGCGATCTAGCCTTTGGTGGACCCGGCCGCAGCAAGTACGGCACCTGGGCGTTGAGCGAGCTCGCCGTGGACGTGCAGACTCCCGGCTCAGCCGTCTGGCAAAAGATCGCGCTGAAGAAGGCGACGGCCGATTTCTCGGAGAAGCCCGGGCCGCTCGAGGACGAGTGGGAGGCGAATTTCGACAAGGAGAAGAAGCGGACGAAAGGGCCGGTGGACTACTTGATCGACGGCGACCTTCTCACGGGCTGGCGCGCGGATCGCGGGGTCGGTCGCCGCAACCAGGAATCGGTGGCCATCGTGCAATTCGAGTGTCCGCTCGAGTATCCGCCCGGCACCAGGCTCCGTGTGCAGTGGACCACCGACCACGGCGGGAGCGACAACGGACGCCACAGCGTGATGGTGGGGCGCGTTCGCTTTGGTTTGACCCACGCGCCCGACGCCGAGGCCGCGCCTGTCGACTACGCGGCCGTGATCGCGCTGCGCACGCCCGCCGCGGAGCGCACCGAGGAACAACGTCGCGTGATCTTTGAAGCGTGGCGTCGCTCCCTGCCGGATGCCACCGAAGCCAACACTGCGGCGGAGGCCGCCTACGCCCGTTTCCCGAAAGCGGAGACTTCCGTTCTTCACCTGGCCGCGCGTTCGCCGGAGCAGGCCCGGCAAACGCACCTGCTCGACCGCGGGGCCTGGGACCAGCCGAAGCACGTCGTCGCGCCAGGCACGCCGGCCGCGCTCCATCCGTTTCCCGATGACGGACCACGCGATCGCCTCGCCTTCGCGCGCTGGCTCGTCGACCGACGTTCGCCGCTTGCCGCGCGCGTTGCGGTCAACCGCGTCTGGCAGGCCGTCTTCGGGCTCGGCTTGGTCGAGACCAGCGAGGACTTCGGCACGCGGGCACCGGTGCCCCTGCACCTCGATGTGCTCGACTGGCTGGCCGTGGATTTCATGGAGAACGGCTGGAGTCAGAAACATCTGCTCGGGACGATCCTGCGCAGCGCGACCTACCGTCAGGCCTCGCGCGTCACCCCGGAGCTTCTGGAGCGCGACCCGGGCAACCGCCTGCTCGCGCGCGGCCCGCGCTTCCGCGTCGAGGCTGAGGTGATGCGCGATTCCGCCCTCGAGGTCGCCGGCGTGCTCACCCACAAGGTCGGAGGCCCGAGCATCTTCCCGCCGGTCCCGGAAAGTGTCCTTGAATACAACTACACGAAACCGACCTACTGGATCGCCGCGGAGGGACCCGAACGTTACCGCCGCGCCCTCTACGTTTTCCGCAAGCGCTCGATGCCTGATCCCGTGCTCAGCGCCTTCGACGCGCCCAACGCCGACACCGCCTGCGTGCGTCGTGCCCGTTCGAATACGCCGCTCGCTGCGCTGACCTCGCTCAACGAGCCCGTCTTCGTCGAGGCTGCGCAGAATCTCGCCCTGCGTGTTCTGCGCGAGGGCGGTGCGACCGACGCCGACCGCGCCGACTACGCCTACCGCCTCTGCACGACGCGGCCGATCCGTCCCGCGGAGTGGACGCATGTGCAACGCCTCCTGCAGGACACCCGCCAGCGTCTCGCCGAAGGCTGGCTGGGTGCCCGCGAGATCGCCACCGGCGACGCCGCGAACCTGCCGGAACTCCCGCCCGGCACCACCCCCCAGGATGCTGCGGCGTGGACCGTCGTTGCCCGTGTCCTGCTCAACCTCGATGAAACCCTGACGAAGAGGTGAAGGGGGGAGAGCTAGTAGATAGTAGAGAGTAGATAGTAGCGGGTAGGGTAGACCAAAACGGCAACCGATCACAGACCATGAATATTTCCGAAGAACTTCGTCAGGCGCATGCGCGCTCTCTTACTCGCCGCTGGTTCCTGCGTGACTGCGGGGTCGGGCTTGCCTCCGTGGCGCTCGCCCAGCTGGTCGCGCGCGAGGGCCGCGCTGCGTCGGCCGCCCCGAATCCCCTGGCGGCACGCGCGCCTCACTTCGCGCCCAAGGCCAAGCGGGTGATTTTTCTCTTCCAGGCCGGAGCGCCCAGTCATCTCGAGCTCTTCGATCGCAAACCCGAGCTCGCGAAACGCGACGGCCAGCTGCCCCCGGCGGAGCTGCTCGAGGGTTACCGTGCCGCCTTCATCAAGCCGAACTCCGCCCTGCTCGGACCGAAGTTTGGCTTCAAGCACTACGGCCAGGCCGGCATCGAGCTTTCGGAGCTGCTGCCGCACACGGGCAAGGTGGCCGACGAACTCTGCTTCATCCGGTCCATGCAGACCGACGCCGTGAACCACGCGCCGGGGCAGATCATGATGAACACCGGCTCGCAGCAGTTCGGCCGTCCCAGCCTCGGGGCGTGGACGCTTTACGGACTCGGGAGCGAAGCGGAGGACCTCCCCGGATACGTCGTGTTGACCAGTGCGAAAGGCACGAGCGGCGGCGCGAGCAATTACGGCTGCGGCTTCATGCCCACGGTGTACAACGGCGTGCCGTTTCGCAGCACCGGCGACCCGCTCCTGTATCTGTCCAACCCGAAGGGCTTCGACGACGCGACCCAGCGGGCTTCGCTCGACGCGCTGCGCGAGCTCAATCAGCTTTCCGCCTACGAGCACGGCGACCCGGAGACGGCCGCGCGCATCGCCAACTACGAGATGGCCTACCGGCTGCAGACCAGTGCGCCCGAGCTCATGGACCTCGGCGCGGAGCCGCAGCACGTGCTCGATCTCTACGGGATCAAGGACATCAAGGAGTCCTCGTACGCGCGCAACTGCCTGCTCGCGCGCCGGCTCGTCGAACGCGGCGTGCGTTGCGTGCAACTCTTTCACGAGGCGTGGGACCAGCACGGCAACCTCACCAAGGACCTCGCGAAGAACTGCGTCGACACCGACCAGGCCAGCGCCGCGCTCGTCGCGGACCTCAAGGCCCACGGCCTGCTCGACGACACGCTCGTCATCTGGGGCGGTGAGTTCGGCCGCACACCGATGGTGCAGGGCGGCAACGACGGACGCGACCACCACAATCGCGCCTTCACCATGTGGCTGGCCGGAGGCGGCGTGAAGCGCGGCCATCTTCACGGCGAGACTGACGATCTCGGGTTCAACGCGGTAAAGGACCCCGTGCACGTGCACGACCTGCACGCGACGATCCTTCACCTGCTCGGCTTCGACCACACCCAGCTCACCTATCGCTTCCAAGGCCGCGACTTCCGGCTGACCGATGTCCACGGTCACGTGGTGAAGGACATCCTCGCATGAACAGAGGCAGCACGAACATCCAACATCGAACAACCAACATCCAAGGATCGAAAGGAGCGGCGACACTTTTACCCGCCTCAGGAGGGCCTGTCGCCGAACCCGTCGACGGACGGCATGCGATCGCCCTCTCCGCACTTCACTCTGTGACCCAAGAAAAACCCTTATCGATCGTGTGAAATATGCGGATTAATCAATGTGCATTCTTCGGTGCCTTATGGCGCCTCGCCGGCATCGGTGTTCTTGTGATGGTTGTGGCCGGTGCCTCGTTGCGCGCCGCTTCTTCGGCTCCCCGGCCCAACGTGCTGGTCATTCTCACCGACGACCACGGCATCGGTGACGTCTCGGCGTATCGACCGGATGGAGACATCCGGACACCGCACCTCGATCGCCTCGCGGCGGAAGGCATGCGCTTCACCACGATGCGTGCCAACGCCACCGTCTGTTCGCCCACGCGGGCTGCCTTGCTCACCGGACGTTATGCCGACCGGGCCGGCGTGCCGGGCGTGATCCGGACCGACGCTGCGAATTCGTGGGGCTGGTTTTCCCCGGGGATCCCGACCCTCGCCGATCACCTGCGCGGCGCCGGCTACCGGACGGCGATCATCGGCAAATGGCACCTCGGCCTGACCTCTCCGAACACGCCGAACGAGCGCGGCTTCGATTTCTTCCACGGCTTTCTGGGCGACATGATGGACAACTACGTGACGCACCGGCGGCACGGGCAGAACTACATGCGCCGCGACGGCGAGGTCATCGAGCCCACAGGCCACGCCACGGATCTCTTCACCGATTGGGCCTGCGATTACCTGCAATCCGCCCGCGACGCGAAAGATCCTTTCTTCCTCTATCTCGCCTATAACGCTCCCCACTTTCCCATCGAACCGCCTGCCGAGTGGCTCGACAGGGTACGGTCGGACCGCCCTGAGCTCGATCCCAAGCGGGCGGCGAACGTCGCGTTCGTCGAGCACCTCGACCACGCGATCGGCCGGGTTCTTACGACCCTGCGCGAGGCCGGCCTGGATCGAAACACGCTCGTCGTCTTCACCTCCGACAACGGCGGTTCGCTTCCGCATGCGCAGAACAACGATCCCTGGCGCGACGGTAAACAAAGCCACTTCGACGGCGGACTGCGCGTACCCTTCATCGCGCGGTGGCCGGACCTGATTCCTGCCGGCACCACCAACGACTACGCAGGCCTCACCTTCGACATCTTCGCGACGGCCCTCGAGCTTGCCGGCGCCACCCCGCCGGCCGACCTGGATGCGGTCAGCCTGAAGCCTCTCTTCGACGGCACGGCCGCCGCGTCGATGCCGGAGCGCGAACTCTATTTCGTGCGCCGCGAAGGCGGTCTGCGCTACGGCGGCCAAGCCTACGAGGCGATCGTGCGCGGCGAGTGGAAGCTCCTGCGCAACGACCCGTTCTCCGCCTACGAACTTTATCACCTCACCAACGATCCCGGCGAAGCACGCAACGTCGTCGCCGACCACCCGGAGGTTGCCCGAGACCTGCGCCAGCGCCTCATGCGCCACATCCAGCGCGGCGGCGCGGCGCCCTGGCAGCCGCCGGGTGCCCCTTCCCCCTGGGAACGCCGACGTCCCCGTCGGCCCTCCGAGCACCGCCGCACCCAACGCCTGCTCAAACCCCGCGATCCTTCGAAATTTTCACATGAGGAAAGGGAGGCAACGGAGAGTAGGGGGTAGCAGGTAGCGAGTAGCGGGTAGAAGGTAGCAGGTAGAACAGACGCACGACGTTTGTGGTGGCCGACACAGACGCGGCTACGCGTTCCTGTGCGCCGGACTCCCCCTCCTTAAACGTAAACTCCCAACTTCAACTGGCGCGTCGCGCCTCAACTGCCGCTCCGCGCCCTATCCGGCCAACTCATCGAGTGGCGACCTCGATCCTGGCCCCGGCTTTTGCATGACGTGCAGATAGATTTGCGTCGTGCGGACATCGGCATGTCCAAGCAGGTCCTGCACCGTTCTGATGTCCGCACCGCTTTCGAGCATGTGAGTCGCGAAACAATGCCGGAAGACATGCGGTGTGACCCGCTTGTCGATGCCGGCCTTCTCCGCTGCGCGCGCCACCGCCCGCTGCATGGAGTCTTCCAGCACATGATGGCGGCGGACCAAGCCCGAGGAGGGATCCGTCGAGACCTGCCGTGAAGGGAACACCCATTGCCACTCCCATTTTTGTCCCGCCCCTTGGAACTTGCGCGCCAACCCCTCGGGCAGCCACACACCGGCCAGATCTTGCGCCCGATCATCTGCGAACAGTCCGCGCAGCCGATCAATATGCTCCTTGAGTTCCGGCTTCAGGACATGGGGTAAAACCGTCACGCGATCCTTGTCACCTTTGCCTGCCCGCACGATTAATTTGCCCCGGTCGAAGTCCAGATCCTGGATGCGCAGCCGCAACAGCTCCAGCAGCCGAAGACCGGAGCCATAAGCCAGCCGGGCCATCAGCCGGCGGGGGACGTCGAGTTGAGCAAACAGCCGCTTGATTTCATCGCGACTCAAGATCACCGGAACGCGCCGATGCGGAGTTGCCCGCTTGAAATCGATCTCGCCCACCTCCTGCCGCAGCGCCTCCTGGACGAGGAACACCAGTGCATTCAGAGCCTGTTTCTGAGTCGACGGACGACATCGTTGGACCACGGCGAGGTTCTCAAGGAATGCCCCGATCTCATTCGCACCTGCCGCGTACGGTGTCTTTGGAGCGATGAATTCGGCGAAACGCCGCGCCCAGCCCCGGTAGGTTTGTTCTGAACGCCAAAGCAAATGCTTCTTCCGAATCGTGGCCACCAGTGCCTGCTCCCACGGTTCTTTGCCAAGATCGGTTGCGGCCAAAGGAGGTGGCACTCCCGCGGAATGGCTTCCCGTCTCCCGGCGGATCGGTTGGCCGATTTGCCCATGTAAACGCGCCTCTTTCACGAACCAGCGGAGCGCAGGCCTGGCGTACTCGGATGCCTTGGGCATCTTCTCGTCCAGATGCTCCAGATAAGCCCGGCAGGTTGCCACACAGGCAACGCCGCGTTCCCGCCTGCAGTAGGAGAAGAAGAACCGCAGTTGCCGATGCCAGGTCCGCTTCTCGTCGTTCGTGATGGGAGCCTTCTCCAGGCGATTTGCCCAATCGCGCAGAAAGAGGGGCACCCGCTCCTTTTCCCCATTGCCATCGTTTTGCATTGCAAATGCAGTACGGCTTTTCGCTCATGCTGCACAAGCAGAAACTCCGCTGGCCACTGAGACTTACGCGCCTCAGGCTTTCATAATCGCAATTCTCCTAACGTCTTACGATGATTGAAGGATTGACAATTACTTTCATCAGCACTTGAGAGGTGTGAGCAAAAAGCCGCAATGGAAAGCCAAGTGCGGGTTTTCGCTCATGCGGTCTTTGCGCCAAAAGCCGCAGTCGCAAAAACTCCCCCATAATCCAGTTCCTCAACCTAATGCTTCACGGATACTTATATATATCGGGCAACATCTGCGAGGAAGGTTTTACAATCTCGTCCCTCGCGCAAAAAACCGCACTGAGTGCGGCTTAATAACACTG
>CAYOSX010000044.1:17120-18311 GCA_964406745.1 uncultured Opitutus sp. | reverse complement strand
CATGAAGCTTACGCCCGAACAAAGCACCGCTGTTTCCTCCTGGGTCGCCGCCGGCGACAGTCTCTCGACCATCCAGAAACGACTCCATGACGAGTTTAAGGTTTCGATGACCTACATGGACGTGCGTTTTCTCGTGGACGACCTGAACCTCGCGCTCAAGGACCCTGCGCCCAAGGTCGACGCCAACGATGTCACCAAGACGCCCGCCGCCCCCACCCAGGCGGCGACCTCGCCCGCCGGAGGAGACCCTGCCGAGGACGGCCTGCCTCCCGAGGACCTCGCCGAAGGCACGGAGCCGTTTCCGCCCGCCGGCGCTGGCAACGTCACTGTCTCGGTTGACAAGGTAACCCTCATCCCCGGCGCGGTTGCCAGCGGCGAGGTCACCTTCAGTGACGGCGTGACGGGCAAGTGGATCGTCGACCAATACGGCCGGCCCGGCTTCACCGAGGTCAGCCAGCCCGGCTACCGCCCCTCTCCCGAGGATGGCCAAGCCTTCATGCAGGAGCTCAGCGCAGCCCTCCAGCGCCGCGGTTACTGAGCAGGCCGCCGCGGTTCGCGCCGCCCTCCCTTCGTTATTCCTTCAGGCCAAACGCGCGCGGCGGGAACCCGCGCGCACGCAAGGCCGCTTTCAATGCCTCCATGTCCAACTGAGCTCCGGGCCGGACGTCGTTGGCCTTATACCAACCTTGATTCATTTCGACGGCGAACTGAAGATCGTCGCGAACCGACGGCACCGAGGTCTCGTCGAACGGATGCATCGCGTAAATCTCACGCAACACCCCATCCGTCGTGAAGAACCCGATATCAAGCGGCGTCGGCGTATTGCGCATCCAGAAACTGAGTTTCTGCGGCCGGTTGTAGACAAAGATCATTCCTTGGTCGGGTTGCAGATCACGCCGGCCCATGAGGCCCCGCTGCATTTCCGCGTTGGTCACCGCAAACTGAAGTTGAACGGTCCGGTCCCCAAGACGCACGGCGAAGAAATCGGCGACCGTTTTCGGCGCCTCCGCTTCCGCCGGCGCAGCACCCCGTCCGCAGCCGCTGAGCAGGAGCGACACGGCCAGAAACCACACCCAGCCTTTTCGTGCCGAAACCGGATTTGCGTTTTTCACAGGGCGTGTGGGTAATCTTGCCGCCGAACCGGTTCAATCCTCTTCCCGTGGCCAACCCCGCTCTCCTCCTCTACGCCGA
>CAYOSX010000044.1:4959-17020 GCA_964406745.1 uncultured Opitutus sp. | reverse complement strand
CCCTGCTCGCCGCTGACCGTCGCCTCAAAACGATCACCGTGCCGGAGGACTTTCCCGCCGGACTGCTTGAGAAACTCCGTGCCACCGGCCTCCGGGTCGAGGTCCTCGACGGGCCCGCGTTTCCTGAGCGTGAAATCAAAACCGCACGCGAGGCCGCCGCCATCCGCACGGGCAACGCATGCGCCGCAGCAGGGTTCGCCGCCGCCGAGCGCCTTCTGCGCGCCGCCCAACCGCGCAAGGGTCGACTGATCCTGGACGGCAAACCGCTGACCAGCGAACGCGTACGTTTCGCCATCGACGTCGCCTGCCTCGAAGCCGGAGGCATTGCCGCCGACACGATCGTCGCAGGTGGCGACCAGGCCTGCGATCCGCACATGCGCGGCACCGGCCCGCTGCGTCCGAATGAACTCATCATCATCGACATCTTCCCGCGCATGTCCGCGACGGGCTACCACGGCGACATGACCCGCACGTTTCTGCGCGGCCACGCAACTGAAGCCCAGCGCGCCCTGGTCGCGGCCGTGAGCGACGCCCAGCAGGCGGCACTCAAGGCCGTTCGCGCCAACGTCAAGGGCAGCTTCGTTCATCAGCACTGTCTCGATGTCTTCACCAAACGCGGCTACGAGACGCGTCACACAGACAAGGGCTCGATCGGCTTCTTTCACGGCACAGGCCATGGACTCGGACTCGCCGTGCATGAGGCCCCGCGGGTGAGCGTCGCCGACAACCTCCTGCCCGCTGGCTCCGTAATCACCGTCGAACCCGGCCTCTACTATCCGGGCCTCGGCGGTTGCCGCATCGAGGACGTCGTCCAGGTGACCAAGGGGCGGCCCCGGCTGCTGTCCAGCTACCCTTACGCTTGGGAACTCTCCTGAACGTCCGCGCCGATCATCCTTTCATTCCATGGCTATCTCCCCCGCCAAGACCCGCGCCCTGCTCAAGAAGATCGCCCGCCTCCGCCTGCTGGTCATCGGCGATGTCATGCTTGATCACTACATCTGGGGCGACGCCACCCGTATCTCTCCCGAGGCGCCCGTCCCGGTAGTGGAGATCAACCGTGATACCTTCACGCCCGGCGGAGCCGCCAACGTTGCCCTCAACTGCGCCGACCTTGGCGCCAAGGCGGGCATCGCGGGCTTCATCGGGGACGACGACGCCGGACGCCAGCTGGCCGCCTTGCTCCGCGAACGCGGCGTCAAACCCATCGCCACCGCCGGCTCAGGCAAAACGATCATCAAGACCCGCGTCATCCTGCAAAGCCAGCAACTCTGCCGTCTCGATCGGGAGTCGGCGCCATCGGCCTATCGGATGGAGGCGCGCGCCGCCGCACGCCTGCTGGGCCGCGAAATCACCGCCTGCGATGCCGTGATTTTTTCCGATTACGCCAAAGGCCTGCTCACCGACGACCTCGTGGCTGAAATCACGGCCAAGGCCCATCAGGCCGGAAAGCTGGTGGCACTCGATCCCAAGCCCAAGAACCCCCTGCAGTTTCGCGACCTCGATCTCATCACGCCCAATCGCCGCGAAGCCGCCCAGCTCGCCGGCATCGAACTTTCCTCCCACGAACCGTTCCCCGCCGCGGAGATCTGCCGGCGGATCCACGAACGCCATCGCGTGCGCAACCTTGTCATCACGCTGAGCGAGGACGGCATGCTGCTCAGCCGCGATGGCCAGGTGCTGAAGCAGATCCCCACCGCCGCCCGCGAGGTCTATGATGTCTCGGGCGCCGGTGACACGTCCATCGCGGCCCTCGTGCTCGCCCTCGCCGCAGGCGCCGATCTGGAAACCGCCGCCCACTTTGCCAATGCCGCCTCCGGCGTCGTGGTCGGAAAACTGGGCACCGCCACCGTCACGCCCGCCGAACTGCTCGCCTACGCCGACGGGAAATGAAGGCCCTGTTTCTCGATCGCGACGGCACGCTCATCGTCGACAAACACTACCTCTCCAAGCCGGCAGACGTGGAACTCATCCCCGGCGTGCGCGCCGCCCTCGCCCGCGCCCGCGAACTGGGCTACGCGCTTTTCATCCTCTCCAATCAATCGGGAATCGGCCGCGGCTACTTCACCATGGATGACGCAGAGCGCTGCCATGAGCGCATGCTCGCCCTCCTCGGCCTCGGGCCCGACCTGTTCGCCGGTGTCTGCATGGCGCCCGAGGCGCCGGAGCAACCGTCCGTCTATCGAAAGCCCTCTCCCGCGTTCATCCTCGAGTCCATCGCCCGCCATCACCTCGATCCGCATCACTGCATCATGGTCGGCGATCGCGAATCCGACATTCAGACGGGGCTAAACGCGGGCATCCGTGCCGCCGCCGTCTGCACCGGCAAACTCGACGCCGCGGCGTGGACGCAACTCGCCTTGCCCAACGTGCCGGTGTTCCCCGACTTTCCGGCCCTTGTCGCCTCGTTGGAATAATTCGCCATGACGGCCGTCACGGGGTCACTCCCCCACACCTCCCCCCATGCCTGAACTCGCCGAAGTCGAATACTTCCGCAAGCGCTGGGACCCGGGTCTTGGCCATCGCATCCGCCAGGTCCTGCTGCATCCCCGCGCCAGGATCTTTCGCGACGCCGATCCCGACGCAATCGTCGACGCCCTGACCGGCGCGACGCTGCTCAAATCCGCCGCCGCCGCCAAGCAGATGATCTTTCGCGCGTCCGGGGACGCGTGGCTTGGTATTCATCTTGGCATGACAGGTGAGCTCTCCGTGCAACCTTCCGCTTACGCCCCGGCAAAGCACGATCATCTCGTCCTCGTCCAGGCCGAACGCTGCCTTGTCCTCAGCGATCACCGGATGTTCGGACGGGTCCAGTTCGCGGTCGGCCGCGCCGCGCCTGCCTGGTGGACCTCCATCGCCCCGGCCATCCTTTCCGATGCGTTCACGGTCGACGCGGTCACCGATTTTCTTCGCCGCCGCGCCCGTGCGCCCATCAAGGCCGTGCTGCTCATGCAGGAACGCTTCCCAGGCATCGGCAACTGGATGGCCGACGAAGTTCTCTGGCGGGCAGGCCTTCATCCGCGCCGCCTCGCCGGCTCCCTCACGCCGACCGAGATCAAACGCATCCATCGCGAATGCCGGTGGGTCTGTGAACACGCTCTCCAAGCCATTGGCGAAACCTTCGCCGACCCACCCGGGACCTGGCTCTTTCCCCACCGCTGGGAGAAAGGCGGCAAATGCCCGCGCACCGGCGTCCCATTGGTGCGCGAGGACATCGGAGGGCGAACCACTTGCTGGTCCCCGGGGCGGCAGAAACTCATCTCGTCTCCATGAAAATTGCCCCGCAAAGTACTGTCGTCTTCATCGGCGACTCCATTACCGATGCCGGCCGCGACCCCAGCGGCGAAGCAACGCCGTGGAACGTCACCCTCGGGCATGGTCGCGGTTACGTCAGCCTCATCGACGCCTGGCTCGGCGCCACCCGGCCGGCCGGCCGGATCCGTATCATCAACCGGGGTGTCAGCGGTGACACCGTGCTCGACCTCGCGGCGCGCTGGCAATCCGACGTCCTCGACCTCGCGCCCGACTGGCTCGCCGTCATGATCGGCATCAACGACGTCTGGCGCCAGTTCGACACCCCCCTGCGTACTGATCGCCAGGTTCACCTCGAGGTTTACGCCCGCACCCTCGACGACCTGATCGCACGTACGCGTCCCCTCGTGCAGGGACTCATTCTCGCCACGCCTTACTTCATCGAACCCAACCGTGACGACCCGATGCGCCGGCGGATGGATGCCTATGGTGCCGTCGTCAAGGATGTCGCCGCGCGTCACGGTGCCTTGTTCATCGACACGCAGGCGGCCTTCGACGAGGTCCTCGTCCACACGCATCCCATGACGCTCGCATGGGATCGTATCCATCCCAACACCACGGGACATCTCATACTCGCGCGCGCGTTTCTGCGCACGCTCGGAGTCCTCTGAGCATGCCCGCCGGTCGTCAACGCCTCGACGAACTGCTCGTCGCCCGCGGACTCGCCACCAGCCGCGCCCAGGCGAAGGCGTTGATCATGAGCGGACGTGTTCGCCACGGCACAGACCGCCTCGACAAACCGGGCAAGGTGTTCCCGGTCGATCTCGACCTCTCGGTCGACCAGCCGCCGCGTTTCGTCAGCCGCGGCGGCGAGAAGCTCCAGGGATTTCTCAATCGCTTTGCCGTCGATCTGCGCGGCGCTCATGTGCTCGATGTCGGCGCATCGACCGGCGGCTTCACCGACTGCGTACTGCAGGCGGGTGCGGAAACCGTCGTTTGCCTCGACGTCGGCCGCGCCCAACTGCACGCCAAACTGCGGTCTGATCCGCGCGTGACCAACCTCGAACAGATCAACGCTCGTCATCTCAAGGCCGGCGATCTGCCTCGCGCCGCGTTCGACATCTTGGTGATGGACCTCTCTTTCATCTCGTTAAAATCGGTGCTCCCCGCCGTGTGGCCGTTTCTGCGTCCCGGCGGAGCGCTGATTGCCCTTGTAAAGCCGCAGTTCGAAGCCGGCCGGGACGAGGTCAACAAAGGGCGCGGCATTATTCGCGATCCGGAGGTCCAAGCCCGCGTGTTGCACGATGTCACCCAGTTTACGTTGTCTGAACTGCCGTCCGCCACGCTGATCGGCTCGATGGATTCGCCCATCACCGGGACGGATGGAAATCGCGAATTCCTGCTCGGGCTTTGGCGGGCACACGGGTGATCGCGGATCGGTTCGAACGCTCGAATCCGGCCGGTTACCTCCAAACCAGACGGACAGGAGTGTCCGTCCTCCCGGGGACTCGCCGGGTTGCGCCGTCCTTGCCAAACCGGGGCGACGGGGCAACCGTTCCTCCCGCATGCCTCCGCTCCGAAAACTCGCCTTCGTCATCAACGAGCAGAAATCCGGCGCGCCCGAGATTGCCAAAGTCCTCATCGACATCGCGAAAACCGCCGGGGCCGAGGTCAAGCAGACGTCGGCGTTTCCACTCGCAGATGGGTTCCTCGCCGGTTGGGACGCGTGCTGCGTGATTGGCGGCGACGGCACATTGCTTGGGGTCGCGAAGGAGGCGGCCCGCGAACAGGTGCCGATCATCGGGGTCAATCGCGGCAGCCTGGGGTTCCTCACCACCTTCTCGGCCGACGACGCCCGCGCGCATCTCGCGTCCTTGATCGAAGGTAACTACGCCCTCGTCGAACGCGCGCTGCTCGATTGCTCGACCGGCCCCGGACAGCACGATCTCGCACTCAACGACGTGCTGATCAAAGAGGAGGTCAACAGCCGCCTCGTCCGCCTCGAAGTCCACGCCGACGGCGAACTCGTCACCGACTATCTCTGCGACGGTCTCATCTTTTCAACGCCCACCGGCTCGACCGCCTACAATCTCTCCGCCGGCGGACCTTTGATCCATCCGGAAGCCGAGGTCATCGCGATGACGCCGATCTGCCCGCACACCTTGAGCAACCGCTCAATCATCTTCCGCCAGGACGTGAAACTGCAGGTATACACGCGCATGATCGGCTCGCGGCTGCTCGTGGCGATGGACGGTCAGCGCAACCTCGTCATGTGCGAAGGCTCCCCCGTCGAGATCACCATCGCAAAAGTCCGCCTTCCCCTCATTCAGCTGCCCGACCACTCCCACTTCGCCGTCGTCCGCACCAAGCTCAAATGGAGCGGGGGTGTGACGAAGGAGTGAGCGCACGCGTCCAGCCACCTCGCGGAGACGCGGCCGTCACGACCACGCCTACACGTTCTCGATAACCCTCAGCAGCTCGGCCCTGACGCCCGCGAGACCCTTGTACGCCGCCACCGGTTCCGACATCGTCCGCAACGCACGACCGAGACCGCGGCGCACCGCCGGGTCGCGAACGACCTTCTGCAAGGGATGACATTCGACGCGAATGCCGAAAAGCACCCCGCCGTCATCGGTCAGCCCGGAGACCAGCTGATGTTCGACCCGTAACCAGACCCGGCCAAGGTCGAGACCGAGCACCAGACGCGGCCTCGCCAGCTCAGGGTGCAGGTTGAGTTCATCGGTGGCCGACAGGCCCCAATTCGCGCGCAGGAAACTCGTCCCGGGCTTGAGCCGGGACAGAAACTGACGGATCGGCGACGCCAGCGTCGGGTTCAGTTTCGGAACGACGTCGTGAATCTCCTCCAGCGGCCGTCCAAGCTGGGCAGTCAACGACCATCCCGTCGGGAAGCACAAGGCGCCCCCGAGCAGGCGGTGCGTCCCGGCGCCGTCCAAACCGAGAAGGAGGAAGTCCGGCTCCAGACGACGCCCCAGCTCCGCCACCGTCACATCGGGAGGCTCGCTCATGGTCCGGGCAAACATCGCCCTCAAGGGTTCGCCCTCGGGGAGCAATGCCGCATGACGGGCCTCCTCCGTATCCAGCAGATGATTACGTTCAGCCAGGATCCGGGGTGCCGAAGGGGTGCGCGCAAAGAATGCCCGGACGTCGCCCCGCCGCAGGGTCAGGTGGAAGCGGTGGTCCTCGTCCGGGAACAGCTCCGCCAGCGCATTCACGGCCGCACAACAAGCTGGGTGCGCAAGGCCCGCGTCAGTCGCGTCCGGGCAAAGGTCGCGAGATGCTCGATCGTCACCCCATCGATGCGCGCGTCGTAGCGGGCGAGGTCATCGGGCGGCAGGCCGTAAAGCGCATTGAGTCCCGCATTCATCGCCCGGGCGGCATTGCTTTGCAGGCCCATGCGTTTCGCGGCCTTCAGGCGCGTCTGGCAACGCCGCAGCTCCGCTTCCTCGACGCCGCCCTTGGCCACGCGCGCGATCTCCGCGTCGATCTCCTCCAACACCTCCCCATCCCGTCCCGGGGCCGTGCCGGCATAGAAATAAAACATGCCCGCATGCAGACCGGTGACCCGGCTCGAGCGGACGAAGTAGGCCAGGCCTTTGTCTTCGCGCACGCGCTCGAACAGGCGCGACGACATGCCGCTGAAGAGTTCATCCGCGACCTCACTCACGTCAAAATCCGGATCCAGCAGACCCGGCCCGGGAAAGGCCTGATACACCACCGCCTGCTGACGCGCCTGGATCTCCACGAAGTCGCCGGCCTCGGCCGGAATCGCGTGCCGCGACTCGGGTACGACAAGCGCCTTTGACGGAAGCTTGCGCAGGAACGCCTTCAAGCGTGGCCCCAGCACCCGCGCATTGAAGTCGCCCGTGACGGCAAGTACCGCGTTGGGCGCAACCACCAGACGCCGATGAAGGGCCGCCAGGTCCGCCGGACGGAGCGCCTTGATGCCCTCCTCGTCGCCATTCGCGTCGACGGCGAACGGGTGTGACCCGAAGAATTTTCGCCGCAGCAGCTTTCGGCCGAACGTCACCACGTCGTCGGTGTCCTGGGCCAGTTCAGCCAGGTGAGCCTCCCGCTCGATCGCGAGGGTCGGGGGCTTGAAGGCCGGGAACAGCACAGCCTCGCTAAGTACGCCCAACGCCGTGTCCACCTCGTTGGGTAGGACCTCTGTCGCGAGACCAAAACTGTTGTTGCCCGCAAACGGATAGAACGACCCGCCCGCCTGTTCGATCACCCGCGCAATCTGGGCGGCGGACCGGCGTTTCGTGTCCTTGGTCAACAGGGTCGCGAGCAAGGACGTTGCTCCGCGCCCCCGCGGCGACTCGAACAGCGGACCGCCGGCGAACAGCAGCCGCAGATGGAGGTTCGGCAGGCGCCGGTCCGGCTGCAAGAGAAGACGCGCGCCATTAGGGAGCCGGACGATCTCCAACTCCTCCGTCGTCGTCGCAACGATCTTCGCCTCGCCGTCGGGGACGGCGGCTGCGGATGCAGGATTGATCGATACCGACGTCAAATGGGAGGACACCAGATAGGTGCGCAGTACCTGCACGAGTCGCGCCGACGTCACCCGCCGCAAATCCTCAAAATAGGTCCGACTGTGGTACAGGTCTCCCACGACCACCTCCGCGACACCCAGCCTCGACGCCTGGCCCGCGACGGTTTTGCGGGCATTGATTTCGGAGACGACCAGCTGCCGGGTCGCCTTGCGGATCTGCGCCGTCTGGAATCCCTGCTTCGCCAGCCGCGCCAGCTCCCTGTGCACAGCGGCAACGGCGGCTTCGCGCCTGCCCGGCTCGCTGGTGAACGAAATATAGAAGAGACCACACGTGCCGGGATTCCAGCTGGTCGCGTCAATGCTGTGCACGAGGCGCGCCTTTTCCCGGATCGCCTGCCACAGCACCGAGCTGTCGCCGTTTCCGAGAATGGTTGCCAGCACGTCGAGCGCAGGCGCATCGGGATGGGCCAGCCCGGGAATGGGCCAGGCGAGTCCGGCCCGGGAGATCTCCACGTCCTCCCAGCGGTGCCACGCCCGCGGGGCCAGTGCCGTCGGCTCGTCGGGCACGTAGACCGGCGCAAGTTCGCGACGGGGCGCGCGGCCAAAATGCTCGCCCACAGCCGCACGGACCGCGGCCGCGTCGACCCCGCCGGCGACGACCACAACGAGGTTGTTGGGTACGTATCGACTTTTATAATACGCCACCAGGTCGTCGCGGGTGCCGGCGGCAAAGACGTCGCGGTGCCCGATGATCGGATGCTGGTAGGGATGAGCCCGAAACGCGGTCTGGAAAAGCGCCTCGAAGAGGCGGTTGTCCGGATCGTCCTGCCCCATGGCGATCTCGCGGAGGATCACCTGCTTTTCCTTCTCGACCTCCCCTTCCGGCAGGGTCGAGTGCAACACGGCGTCAGCGAGCACATCGATCGCCACGGCCACATGCTCGGCCGGAATGTCGATGTAGTAGACGGTGCGATCGAAGGTCGTGTACGCGTTGATGTACCCGCCATGCGCCTGCACGATCGTCGAGAGATCGCGCCCGGCACGGCGCTCGGTGCCCTTGAAAAGCATGTGCTCGAGGTAATGGGAAAGGCCCGCCCCGAGCCGGGTCCCTTCGTGGATGCTGCCGGTCTTCACCCACACCTGCACCGACGCGATGGCCGACGCCGGATCTGGTTTGAGCAGGAGCGTCAGGCCGTTCGGCAGCACGATGCGCTCCACCGGCTCGTTCCAGAAGGGCTCAAGCAACGAGAAATCCGCGGACAAGGAGGACGAAATGGACATGAAAGGATAGAATGGGATTGCGTGCGCGACGCCAGCAAGGCGCCGGATATTCCGGAATCAAACCGTCGCGGAGATGCTCAAGCCGGCTCCTGCGAAGCCGACGGCGCCGCACCACGGGAGCGCTCCCGCGACGGGAGGAAAGGCTTCACGAAGGCATCCTCAAACGTATAGGTCTCGGAGAAATCCTCCCGACGATCCTGGTCCGTTTTGCTGAAGACATTGTACTCAATCAGATTGAAAACGATGTCTCCGAAATCCGTGCACCGCGTGATGCCCCAGGAAGCGAGCACGGTCTTCGCCAACGGCCCAAACTGGTCCAACGCATACATACGGAGGCCGTCGAGAAGCTCCGGACCTGTCACATGCAGCGACCGGCCGGCGCGCTTCGCGTCACGTTTCCGCAGGTCCTTTACGGTGTGATCCAGCCCCTGACGAACAAAATGGTAACCCTTCCGGTCGAACCGAGCGTCTTCTTTGCAAATAAGGCTCACCACCTCGTCAAAATCCAAATCCTGCATATGATAAATGCACTGTGTAGCGGTCACCTTCGGGCGCAACCATCCAAAAGAGCCCGCAAAGTTCGGTTGTCCGCTTGCATTTTGAACCGAAACCACCGAGCCTCGCCTTATCACCTGTAAAAACTGAGTAAAATACTCTATACATTTACAATTGACGTTACGTTTCGGCAAATTAGTCCTAATTGAAACGCAACATAATTGCCTCCACTCAAACCCATCATCCTGTGCCCAACGTGAAAACTCCGGTAAACACCCAGTCCACCCCGCTCGATCTCGCCTGTGCGCGACTCAAGGCGGCGGGATTGCGGATCACCCAACCGCGCATCGCCATCCTCGACGCGCTGATCAAACGCTCGCTTCCTGCGAGCATCGAGCAGATCCATGGCGATCTCTCGGGTTCCTCCTGCGACTTGGTGACGGTTTACCGCTGCCTCGCCGCCTTCGAGGAACTCGGTCTCGTCCGTCGCTGCTTTTTCCATAACGGAACAAGTCTCTACCAGATCAACCTCGGCGACGAGCCTGTTTACCACGTGGTGAACAAGTCGGACAACTCCGTCGAGGCCCTCGACGCGGAAACCTCCTCCGAGCTCCGCGCCGCGTTGGAGAAGGTCGAAGCCCTGCTCAAGACCCGCGGTTACAGCGACGTCTCGCACATGGTCGAGTTCTTCGGCACGACGAACAAGAATGCAGGTCTTCGTCCCGCCAGCAGCCTGGCGATGCCGGAGTAAGCTCTCGCGAATCCCTTGTTTCTCAAAAAGCCGCGGGCTTTGTCCCGCGGCTTTTTTGTGGCCGCACTCAGCCGCGCGCCGCACGCCGGTTGGTGACCACGCGATCCCAATTGATCACGTTCCAAAATGCCGCGACGTAGTCGGCACGCCGGTTCTGATAGTTCAGGTAATAAGCGTGCTCCCACACATCGAGTCCGAGCACGGGATGCGCCCCCTGGCTGAGGGGTGAATCCTGATTGGGCGTCGACATGACCTCAAGCCGGCCTCCCTTCACGACGAGCCAGGCCCAGCCGCTGCCGAAGGTGCTCATCGCCGTCTGGGCAAAGCGCTGTTTGAACGCATCGAGGCTGCCAAAAGCGCCGTCGATCTCGCGCACAAACTCCGCTGGCGGCTGTCCCGATTGCGACGCGGGCGCGAGGATTTCCCAAAAATGCACGTGGTTGAGATGACCGCCGACATTGTTGCGCAACGCCGTGCGAACGGCCTCAGGCACGCGCGACAGATCGCGGACAATCGCCTCCGCGCCCAAGGCCGCCACCGCTGGATGATCCTTGAAGACGGCGTTGGCGTTGTTGATGTACCCCTGATGGTGACGCGTGTGGTGAATCTCCATCGTGCGCGCGTCAATGTGCGGCGCGAGCGCATCGTAGGCATAAGCGAGCTTGGGAAGGGACAAGACCGCCGGCGCGGCGGGCATCCCCTGCCCCAGAGCGCGAGATCCGGACAAAAGGCCCAGTCCACTCAACGCCGCGCCCGCCCCGAGGGTCTTGAGCGCATCGCGGCGGGAGAGTGAAGAATCGGAGGAGGTAGGTGTGCTCATGGCCGGAACCGTGAGCCCATCACCCACCCCGCGCAACCTTTCGGTCGGATTTTCGGGGAGTAGAAGCTCACCGCCCCTCCATCCGGATGCGCGGGTCCAGCCAGAGCAGGAGCAGGTCGCTCACCAGCGTCCCGAGCACGCCGAGCAGGCTCATCACCATCAGCATCGAGCAGGCGAGGTACGCGTCCTCGGTCAGCAAGGCATCCAGCAGGGTCGGGCCCACCATGGGCAGGCTGAGCACGAGCGCCACGATCGCGCCGCCCGAGACGAGTTGGGGGAAGAGCACGCCCAGTCCCGACACGAAGGGATTCAGCGCAAGCCGCACCGGATAACGAAACAGGAGGCGCACCGGCCGGAGGCCTTTCGCCCGCGCCGTCGTCACGTACGGCTTGGGCAGCTCGTCGAGCAGGTTCGCCCGCATCACGCGCGTCAACGAGGCCATGCCGCCGAAACCGAGCACGAGCACCGGCACCCAGATGTGCTTGAGCAGGTCCACGACTTTCGCCCGGCTCCATTCCGAGGTCGTGGCGTATTCGGGCGAGAAGAGCCCGGAAACCTCCAGCCCAAGACCATGGCTCGCCACATACATCACAATGACCGCCAGCAGGAAAGACGGCACGGACATTCCGAGGAAGGCCAGCAGCGTCAGCGCGTAATCGCCGAATGAATACTGACGCACCGCCGAATAAATGCCGGTCGGGAGCGCGACGAGCCAGGTGAAGAGCACCGTGGCCACCGAGACAAGCACGGTGAGGGCGATCCGGTCGCCGACCAATTCGTTCACCGAGCGATCATGCTCCATCGACTGCCCGAGGTGCCCCTGGAGCAGGCCCGCATCCTCCGGCCGGAAGCTCGTGAACCAATAAAGCCCGATCCAGCGCAGGTAGCGTTTCACCATCGGCTCATCGAGGTGGAAATTCGCGCGCAAATCCTCCGCGAGCTGCATCGTCGA
>CAYOSX010000044.1:0-4859 GCA_964406745.1 uncultured Opitutus sp. | reverse complement strand
CCTGGTGTCTGGTAAATCGCTCCAAACAGCGCGTTGCGCGCGACGTTGCGGAAGCCGTCCTTCACCACGACGAGTTGCGGCGGCGAGGTCGCGATGCTGATGGTCCAGACCTCCTCCGCGTTCGACTCCTGAATCAACCGGAACAGTTCCCGTCGCCGGGCCGGATCGCCGCTCTGATAAATCTGCTCGATGATCTCCATGCTGCGCCGCAAGGGATGCCCGATCGGGGGCTCCTGCGCGGCGGCCCGCCGGGCGGCCGGATTGCCGTAGAGGCCGCCGTTCTGATACCAGATGCCAAACGCCGGCGCGTACAACGACTCGTTGTAAGTGGGCAGGAAGCTGCGCGGCTCAATGAACGGCAGCACCTCGCTCTCGCTCGTCCAGACGCTGAAGTCGTGTTCGTAGGCGTGCTTCTCCGCGTAGAACAGCGGCCGCGCGCGGATCCGTTGCACGCAGCGGATCCCCACCCTCGCCCAGTCATCCACAACGAACTGCGCCGGGTCGTTGCCCGTGTACTCCGTCATGTTGAGGAACCAGACCATCTTCTTTCCATCCGGATAGGTCCTGAACCCCTCGCTGTCGCGTTGCGTAAGGCCGATCTCGTCGAGCAGGGCATTCGCCCGCTCTGGATCATACTCCGTGAAGCTCTTGAAGAGTTTCTCGCTGTAGAACTCCGTGTCGGGTCCCGGGTCGACCTGTGCCGGCACGCCCTGGCCGTTGAACAGGGCGTCGATGATGTCCTGCCGGTTGATGGCCAGGGACAGCGCCTGGCGAAAGCGGCGATCGTTGAGCAGCCGGCTTTTCCACACGGTTTCCGGACGCTCGGGATCGACGCGCCGGTTGATCACCGGATTGATGGTGAACTGCGACCGGCTGGCCGGATACCAGTGGTACACCGAATAACCGCGACGCGGTGCTTCACTCATCAGGAGAACGTGGTCCTCGTACCGGATAAACCGGTCCTGCATGCTCAACTGGCCGCTCGCCGCGGAGAGGCCGAACATCGTGTTGGGCCGGATTTCCATCACCAGCCGGTCGAGATAGGGCAGCTGGTTGCCCTGCGTGTCGACCGCGCCGTAGTAAGGATTGCGCACGAACACGTACGGCCCGGTCGTCGTGTGCGTACGATAGATCCACGGCCATAGACGCGGGTGCTCGGGATTATGCCAGCTCTTGATGCGCTGGTAGAGCGAGCGCGGGCTGGCGAGGTTGAGCGCACGCATGTACGTCTCGATCGTCTCCGGATCGCCGATCTCGGGATGAAACCGGCGAAGGTAGTGGGACGGCAGCACGTACTCGTCCATGTACGGCACCGGATTTGCACCCAGCGAGGCGAGGCGTTCGAGGAAAAGGGCGTTGGGTTCGTTGAACACGAACTTCACCGTGAAGTCGTCGAGTTTCTCCACGCGGCCGAGTCCGCTGCCATTGCGCAGGACGCGCGGGTTGGATTGCAGCCCCACCACTTCATGCTCGTACCAGTACTCGATGTCGGCGGCCGTCACCGGCACGCCATCAGACCAGCGCAGGCCGCGGCGCAAGTGGAAGGTGTATTCACGGAAGTCCGACGACACCCGCCAGCCTTTGGCAAGATGCGGCACCAGTGGATAGCCTTCGGGCGACCAGCGCACCAGCGAGCTGTACGAAAGCCGCCAGGTGATCGTCGTCAGATCGTTTTGGGATGCCGCCAGCCGCTGCCACGTGCCGCCGTGGCGCCCGATGCCATCCACGCCCTCGAGCACGATCGGCTCGGGGCCGACCCGCTCCGCAACGGGAGGCAGCCGTCCTTCGCGCACAAGCCCGGCAAGGATCGGCGACTCGGCCCGGGGCCACCACGAAGCCTCCGGGCCTTCCGTGTAGTCGACGTCGACCTGGATGCGAGGCGGGTTGTCCTTGTCGAGCTTGAGGGTGCGCAATGCCGTCACCCGCGCGACCTCGTCCTGATCCGGCGGAGGCGGCGGAGTCCGCACATCCGGCCGCAACACCAGCGCCACGGCGTACAACAACACCGTAAAGCCGAGGGCCGCGGCACCGAAGCCGAGGAGGAGGGCAAGGACACGACGAATCACACGTAGTCCAAGCCAAGCCGCCAAGAAGGTCGAAGCAACGCTCTTCCCGGCGGACCGTCCGGATTGGGAGGACGGACACTTTTAACCGCCTCGGGAGGTCTTGTCCGTCCGGATTGGTTGCGAACACGCGTGGCGCCCGAAGACGGACAGGAGTGTCCGTCCTCCCAGGGTTCTCAGTCGGCCGCGACCGCGCGATAACCGACACCGTGCACGGTGAGAATCCCGGCCGGGTGTTCGGGGTCGCGCTCCACCTTTTTCCGCAACTGCGCCACGTGCTGGTCGAGCGTGCGCGTCGTGCCAAAGTAATCGACGCCCCACACGGCATTGAGCAACGCGTCGCGCGACAGGACTTGCCCCGCATGCGCGGCGAGCAGCTCGGCGAGCTTCATCTCGCGAGCGGTCAGCGCCACCGGTTCGCGGCCGGGGACCGTCGCCATGAACGTTCCGCGATCGATCTTCGCCGCACCCAGCCGAAACACGGGCGGAAGCGCATCGCCCGAAGCCTGCGCCGTCGTCGAGGACCGGCTGCGCCGCAGCAGCGCTTCGACGCGCGCCAGAAGTTCCTGCACGCCGAAGGGCTTCGTGACATAGTCGTCGGCGCCCAGCTTGAGGCCCACCACCTTGTCGATCTCCTCGCCCTTGGCCGTGAGCATCATCACGGGCAACCGGTCGCCGCGGGCCCGCAATTCGCGGCAGACATCGTAGCCGCTCGCCTTGGGCATCATGACATCGAGAATCGCCAGCGCGAACGCCGACTGGCCTGCGAGCTTCAAGGCCTGCGCTCCGTCGGACGCGGACACGACGTCGTAGCCCTCGCTCTCGAGCGTGGCAACGAGGCCGAGGCGGATGTTGGTGTCGTCCTCGGCGATGAGAATGCGCGCTTTCATGGCAGAATCAGGATAAAGGTCGCGCCCCCGCCGGCGCGCGGCCGGTATCGCACATCGCCCCCGAGTCCGCGCGCCAGTTGCCGCGCGATGCCCAGCCCGAGCCCTGCACCGCCATGGCCGGACGTGAGGGTGTCGTCGACGCGGTGAAATTTCTCGAAGATGCGTTCGGCATGGGCCGGCGGCACGCCGGGACCGCGGTCGTTCACCTCGATCGTCGCACCTCCGGACGCTCCGGGCTTCACCGAGACCGAAACCTCCCCGCCCAAAGCCGCGTACTTGCAGGCGTTGTCGATCAGGTTGAGCACGATCTGCTCGAACGCATCGCGATCGGTCGTGACTGGAAGCGGGCCGGACGGCAGCTCGGTTTCCAAACGAAGGCCTGTCTCCGCCAGGCGGGGCGTGTGCGCGGCGAGCAGGGAACGCACCACCTCGCCCGCGTCCAGGGGTTCCGGCTGGTATTTCTTCCGTCCTTGTTCGAGCCGGCTGAAGTCCAGCACATTGCCGACGAGCCGCGCGAGGCGCTGTGTTTCCCGGCCGATCGTTTCAAGATATTCGGTGCGTCGTGGGCCTTCGGATACGCGTCCCTGCGCCAGCAACTCGGCATAAAGCCGGATGGTCGTGAGGGGCGTCTTGAACTCGTGCGACACGTTGGCGACAAAGGAGGTCTTCTGCGCCGCCTCGGCTTCGCTGCGGCGTGCCTGCGTCAGCAACAGCAGGCCGGCGGAGAGAATCGCGATCACGAACACCCCGACCAGCAAGGCCCCCAGGAGAAACCATCCACCGCCGCCCTGGCCCGCCTCATACGCCGGGACGCTCCAGGCAACCACCTCCCAGTTCGGGAGAGCGGCGGCAAATTCGAGGCGCACGACCGGCATCTGGTCCGTCTCGTCCCCTGCCGTGCCGACCGCATGGAGCGTGTTGCCGCGGTCATCCCGGATCGCGTAGCGCTCGCCCGCACCGAGGTCAGCCGGCAGCACCGCGCGTAGGCGGGCCACGAGGGCCGGAAGGTCGAGTTCGACGCCTCGAACGACCCCTGCCCCGCCGGGCTGGAGCCAGCCCAGCACGAAAAGCGCGTTGTCGGCGTACCACGGCACCCAGCCGGAGCGGTCGGGGCTCGCGGGCGGTGCCGCGGCGTCGCCAAGCGAGGCGGTGCTTGAAGGTTTCGGAAGGGCTGAAGCCGCCGGAGCCGGGGCGTCGCGCCCGGCGTAGAGGCTGGACTGCGAGGCCTCTGCGACCTTCCTGACCTCCTCCTCCACCGACTGACGTTGTGTTCGATTGCTGAATACACGCTTCTGCGCCGTCGACAGGGCCTCGTCCTTTTCTGCCCGCTCCCGCTCCTCTTTCGACTCGTCCACGTTCCACGGACGCTGCGATGTAAGCAGGAGGGAGAAACGACGCTCGTACTCCGCGCCCGCCGGACGCAGGAGCGTGCCATCCGGCCGGCACAGGAAGGTCGTGCGCGCATACGGATGCGCTTCCTCGAAGCGGGACAAAGCCGCGTCGAGACCCGTCGCCGGAAGCTCGCCCAGCCCGTCGAGCAGGCTGCGTTGGACCTCCGCCACGAGAAGCGCCGCATTCTCCGCGACGATCACCGCACGCGCCTCCACCGCCGCCCGCGCGACACCCTCCACGGCCGTCGTGCTTTCCCGCAACCGCGTCTGTTCACGATGGAGCAGGACCAACGCCCCGACTCCCACCGCCAGGGTCGGAACGAGCAGCAAAAGCCAGTACAGCGTGATGCGTCGGGGGGTGGTGAGCACGGGAGAAAAGTCAGGGCCAGACGACGAGGGGAGGCAAGGGGGTTAGCGGTGAGCTGCTGGCCAGAGGGCGTTAGCCAGAGGACAGAGGCCGGAGGTCGGATGGAAGAGGCCAAAGGGTTGATGGTAGATTGTAGATCGTAGATGGT
>CAYOSX010000043.1:0-18414 GCA_964406745.1 uncultured Opitutus sp. | reverse complement strand
AATTTGAGGAATTCGGGGAAGAATTCTTCCTAGTTTTGGCAGGAACAGAACCGGTGGTGAATTCCCGTCGCTACAACCCGGAAAACGGCGGACTCCTCACCGAACCGCGCCCGTTCAACTTGATGCTCCAGACTTACGTGGGGCCGATTCAGAGCGACGAAAACAAGGCGTATCTCCGCCCGGAAACCGCGCAGGCCATTTTCGTCCAGTTCAAGAATGTCCTGGAGACTTCGCGCCAGAAATGCCCGTTTGGCATCGCGCAAATCGGCAAGGCCTTCCGCAATGAAATCACCCCGCGCAACTTCATCTTCCGCTCGCGCGAGTTCGAGCAGATGGAAATGGAGTTCTTCATCCACGAGGACGATGACTGGGCGAAGTGGCACCGCTTTTGGATCGATTGGTGCAAGGACTGGCTGAAAAGCATCGGCCTGCCCGACTCGCACCTCTCCGAATACGATCACCTCAAGGAGAAGCTCGCGTTCTACTCCAAGGGCACGACGGACATCATGTTCAAGTATCCCTTCGGCGTGCAGGAGCTCTGGGGCATCGCCGCCCGCGGCAACTACGACCTCACACAACACGCCAACGCCAGCGGCAAGCCGCAGGACATCTTTGACGAGGCCACGAAGAAGAAATTTGTCCCGCACGTCATCGAGCCGGCCGTCGGCCTCGACCGCATCTTCCTCGCCGTGCTTTGCGCCGGCTATGCGGAAGAAGAGGTCAAGGACGAGAAGGGCAACGTCGAGAAGCGCACCGTGCTCCGGCTTTCTCCGCGCGTCGCCCCGATAAAGGTCGCCGTGCTCCCCCTCCTCAAGAACAAGCCCGAGCTCGTTTCCCGCGCGCAGGCCCTCTACGCAAAGATCAAGCGCAAGTACGCCGCCTTCTACGACGAGGCGGGTGCCATCGGCCGCCGTTACCGGCGTCAGGATGAAATCGGCACGCCGTGGTGCGTGACGATCGACTTCGAGACGATCGAAAAGGACGGCACCGTGACCCTGCGCGAGCGCGACAGCATGCAGCAGAAACGCATCACGGAAGCCGAGCTCTTCACCCTGCTCGACGAGCAGGTGTACTGAGCGAATGCGTTCCTGGGAGGACGGACACTCCTGTCCGTCCTTTTCGCGCTTCCGCTTCTCGTAAACGTTCCTTGCCGGTTCGGTTGCATCGAGCTGCGAGATCGAGGACGTGATCGATTAGGAGAACGGGTGGATCCGGGACGGACAGGAGTGTCCGTCCTCCCAAGCGAGCCACCCAGAGACCAGACATTCAACGCAGGGGCGCAGAGGGCGCGGAGGTGCGCAGAGTAGAGGGACGGAAAGGACAAGGGGACCGGGCTTGCCTGGCTGATCAACGTTTGACTGCATCGCCTGACCCCCGTGACGGCCCCTTTACGCTATTCCGCGCTTTCCCGCTGGCTCTGGCTCCTGCCGGTGGTTCTGGCGACGGTGGTCTTTCATTTCACGCCGGCGCGAGGGACCCTTGATCGTGCGTTCTTCGACGCCGCGAGCCGGCGGCCGTTGATCGCCCCCGCGTTACCCGACACATCGGCGCTCGTCCTGGTCGACGAGGCTTCGCTCGCCACCCTCGGGCGTGAACCGTACGGCATGCGCTGGCCCTTCCCGCGGGCCGCCTTTGCGGGGTTGATTGCCGTGCTGGACCGGGCTGGGGCGGAACGGATCGTGATGGATTTCACGTTCTTTGAGCAGTCCGACGCGGCGGAGCAGGACCTTATGCTGGGGTCGGTCGCCGCCGCGGTGCCGTCGGTTGTGCTCGCGCGGACCGCGGAGCGCGTCCCAGTGGTGTGGAACGATGATTTTCAAGCAAGCCACGCCACCAACTTTCGTGAGCCACGTCTTGGCAACGTCGACTTCACGACGGATCCCGATGGTGTGGCGCGTCGCTACGAGGCGAACGGCTCTCTGGCGGCGATTGCGGCCGGACGTCTTGAGGTGAAGTCGGGACTGCTGCGTTGGTACGGCGGGCTCGAACGCGTGCGAGCCCGGGGTGTTCCGGTGCTTTCCGCGGCGCCGTTCTTCGTGGCAGGGCTCGGCCTGTACGAACGACTCGAGGCCGCGGCGCCGAACTTCAGGCCGGATGAAATCGCGATCGCGTTGGCAAACGAGCCGCTCCTCGAGGGCGAGGCCTTTGCCGCGGTGCGCGGCCGCACGGTGTTTGTCGGGGCCAATGCCAGCGGCACGTTCGACGTGAAGCCGCTGCCGGTCGGCGAAATTGAGCCGGGCGTACTGTTGCACTGGACGGCATGGACCAACCTCGTTGCGGACGGCTTCATCGCCGCGTGGCCCGCGTGGATCTCCTTCACGGCGGGCGGCGTGTGGATCGCGGTTCTGGTGGGGGTGGGGCCACAAACGGCGGGACGCGTCACCGGCGTCTTGCTCGTGATGACTCTGGGGTTCGCCTACGCCGGGCTCAGCGCCGGCTGGTACTTCGCACCCGCGACTCCCGTGGCCGCCACCCTCTTTGGTCTTCTCGGCGTCGTGGCCGACGGCTTCCTCACCGAACAACGCCGGCGCCGTGAGGTGCAGGCGATGTTCGGCAGCTATGTGGACCCCGGAGTGGTGGAGCAACTCGTGCGGGATCCGAATGCCATCCGTCTCGGAGGCGAGAAGCGCGAGGCGACCGTTTTCTTCTGCGACCTTGCGGGCTTCACCGACCTGTCGGAGCAGGTTTCACCCGAGGAGTTGCTCGTCTTGATCAATCGCTATCTTGAAGAGACGAGTGACTGCCTGCTCGCGTTCGGCGCCTATATCGACAAATACATTGGGGACGCCGTCATGGCGGTCTTCGGCGCTCCGCAGCACCAGCCTGATCACGCCGTTGCCGCCGGGCGGGCGGCGCTCGCGGCGCAGGCGGGCCTTGCGAAACTCAACCGCGCGTTGTCCGCAACCTATGGCCGCTCGCTTCGCATGCGCATCGGCCTCAACAGCGGCGAGATGGTCGTCGGCAACCTCGGCTCCGAACGGAAACGCAATTACACGGTGCTCGGCGACGCGGTGAACCTGGCGTCGCGGCTCGAGGGAGCCAACAAGGAGTTCGGCACGGCCATCCTTGTCGGCGAAGAGACGGCGCGTCGGATTGGCGACGCGCTTGTCCTGCGTCCGCTCACGCGCCTGCGGGTGAAGGGCAAACGGCGCGCCGTCGAGGTAAGCGAGCTCGTCGGCGAACCCGGTCGGTTGACGGCTGCGCAGGAGGCGTTTCTCGCCGCGTACCGGCCCGCATATGAGGCATACGCAGGGCGCCGGTTCGCGGAGGCGGCGGATGGGTTCGTGCGTGCCGCTGACTGTGCGCCGCACGACCGGATGACGCAGGCGCTGCTTGCCGATGCCTTGCGACTGTCCCAGACTCCGCCCCCTCCCGATTGGGAACCTGTGCTCACGCTGGAATCAAAATGAACCCCTCCCTGCCTCTTCTCCTCGCCGTGGGCACCCTCACGGCTGCGGCGGCTTTCGGCGCCTTTGCGCGCGGCGGCCAGGCCTTCACCAAGCGCGTTGAAACGATTCTTCGCGCCGAACCCCGCAGCCTCGCCGATCCGACCGGCAAAGTAGGTTACGCCCGTGCCGTGACGATCGAGGAAGTCCGCGGTGCGTGGCTGCGCGTCAGCGATGGCGACCAATCCGGCTGGGTGTTCCAAGGCAATCTCGCCGAGGAGAAGCCCTCTGAGGTGCGCGGCCTCGACGGACTCCCCCTCGAGGCGAGCAAAACCACCGCCACAGCGGCCGCACGACCGCTCGCTCCTGCCGCCAAGGACTACGCCGAGCGCAAGGGATCGACGAATGCCCCCGACGACCTCGCCTGGCTTGGCGAACAGGCCGCCTCCGTGACCGAGGACGAGGTGCAGGCCTATCTGGAGTCTGCGAAGAAGGGAGAATACCAATGAACGCGCGCCTCACGTTCCTGCTGATCGGCCTCGTCGGAGTCCTTGCCGTGCCGGTGTCGGCCCAGTTCAACTTCGGAAAGATCAACGAAACCCTGCAGAAGGCCAAGGACACGGCGAACAAGGCCAGGCAGACCGCCGACAGCGTTACAAAAGTGGCCAAGGGCGTCGCAGGCATCGGCATCGAGGAGGAAACCTCCATCGGCGATTCCGTGGCCGTCGAAGTGATCGCCCGCTTCGGCGGGGTGGTGCGGGACGAGGAGATCACGCGACGCGTCAATCTCGTCGGCAAGGGACTCGCCCATTACTCCAAGCGGCCGGCGCTCGAGTGGCGTTTCGGTGTGCTGGACTCGGATTCGGTCAACGCATTCTCCGCGCCGGGCGGCCACGTGTTCATCACGCGCGGCCTCTATGATCTGGCGGGCGACAACGACGACGCCTTGGCCGCGGTGCTCGCGCACGAGATCGCCCACATTACCGAACGGCACGCCCTGAAGATCATCGAGCGCGCGGAACTGCTCTCCGGTGCCGGCGACTTCGCGCAGCGCAGCAGTGACTTCCGGCGCACCGAGGCGGAGCTGCGGCAATTCGACCTCAGCATCGACGAGATCCTGAAGGCGCTCTTCGAAAAAGGCTACGATCCACAGACTGAATACGCCGCGGACCGTCTTGGCCGTCAGCTTGCCGTCACGACCGGCTACGCGCCCGGCGCCCTGCGTCAGGTGTTGACGCAGCTGCGTCAGCGCAAAGGCGACGAAGCCAAGGCGATCTTCTCCACCCACCCGCCCTTGGCCGAGCGGATCAAGCGACTGCCGGCGGACAAGTGATGCGGAAGGAGCGGCGACACTCCTGTCGCCGAACCTCGCATGCCGGACGGCCACGCGTGTCCCCGTCCCGCACCAAACCCGGCGACAAGAGTGTCGCCGCTCCTTCCGCCCAGTGGGCCGGCGCATGGCGCGGAGTTGCGCGCCGGGCAAACGCCGACCCGATTGACCCCGTGCCTGCGCTGCGTAGTCTTATGCCATCATGAGCCGTCCCCTTTCCGTCTGCCTCGTCGCGTTTGCCGTTCTTGTCGCCGGTTGCTCCACGCCCTACTACGCGGCGATGGAGAAATTTGGATACGCGAAACGGGATCTGCTCGTCGAACGTGTGATCGACACCCGCAAGGCGCAGTCCGAAGCGAAGGACCAATTTGCGTCGGCCCTGACGAAGTTCATCGAGATCTCGCAATTCGAAGGCGGCGCCTTGCAAAAGAAGTACGAGGAGCTGGATCGGGAGTACAAACGGAGCGAGGACCGTGCGAAGACCGTGCGTTCACGCATCGACGACGTGGAAAGCGTGGCCGAAGCGCTCTTCCGTGAATGGCGCCAGGAACTATCGCAGTACTCCAACCCGTCCCTGCGCGCCGAGAGCCAGCGCCAGCTCGACGCGACCCGGGTGCGTTATGACGAACTCATGGTGATCATGCGCCGCGCGGCCGCGCGCATGGATCCCGTGCTCGCGACCTTTCGCGACCAGGTGTTGTTCCTGAAGCACAACCTCAACGCCCGCGCGCTCGCGTCGCTCGAGACCACCAACCGCGCCTTGCAGGCCGACATCGAGCGACTCATCGCCGACATGAACGTGTCGATTCGCGAGGCCGAAGTGTTCATCCGCAACCTGCAAACCGAACAGCAGTAGGCTTGTCCCGGGAGGACGGACACTCCTGTCCGTCGTGTTTTGGGGGTTTGCGGATCCGACCGATCGGACTGATCCGACCGATTATTTCGAAATCAACCAATCCGGACGGACAGGAGTGTCCGTCCTCCCAGGCCTCACACCAACTCGCTTAGCCGCTTCGCTTCGGGGCGGAGCGGTACGAGGTCGGTGATGTTCACCGGGGCGTTGGTCGCGATCGACCTGACGCCCGCGATGCCGACGAGGATCGAGGCCGCGCCTTGCTCGTGTCCGGCCGTGCACTTCCACGTGTCGGGCGGCGGGCTCGGCGAAAAGATCTGCTCGTTGAGCACGACGTCGGCACCGCCATGCGGTCCGCTGACGGGCGGCACGGGCACGAGATACGACGGTTTGAAGTGGGGGTAGACGCGGATCCACTCGCCCTCGGCCTCGGCGCCCGGCAGATCCTCGGGCTTGAACTCACCGCTCGTCACGCCGCGGTTGAGGTGGGAGCCGGTGAACTCTGAATACTCGATGCGTCCGCGGTCGCCGTTGAAGGCCACCCGCATGCCCTCGCGTGGACTGAAGCAGGTCAACGCGTACGTGAGCACGGCGCCGGTCCGATAGCGCACGTTGAGCGAAAGGGAATCGTGGATGGAGATGTCGTCGCGGAAGACATTCTTGTCCCGGATGTAGCCGGAATCCTTCTCGGCCTCCAGGTAGAGGCGGCGGAAGATCTCGGTTGAGTTCAGGTCGAGACGGAAGGGATCGTTCTCCGATGCGGTCCCGGTGTAGCGATCGTATTTGGTCAACGCGTCGTCACCCCGCGCGAGGGCGTTGGCCTTCCCGTAGAAGGCGAGGTCGCCATAGGCAAAGACCTGCATGGGGATGGCGTCGATCCACCAGTTCACGAGATCGAAATGGTGGGTCGATTTGTGCACGAGCAGACTGCCCGAATCCTCCATGCGCGCGTGCCAGCGCCGGAAGTAATCCGCGCCGTGGCTGGTATCGAGCAGGTACTCGAGGTTGATCGATTTCACCTCGCCGATGACACCCGAGGAGATGAGCTCCTTTACCTTGGTTCGATACGCCCCCCACCGATAGTTGAAGGCGACGCGCACGCGTCGGCCGGTCTCCCGTACGGCGTCGAGGATCAGGCGGCATTTCGCGGCGTCGATCGTCATCGGTTTTTCCGTGACGACGTCGCAACCGGCGCGCAGGGCGCGCACGATGTAGTCGTGGTGAGTGGAGTCCTTGGAGCAGACAAAAACGACGTCGGGTTTGAGCGTGCCCACCATTTCGTCGAACTTTTCGGACGGCCAGGCCGGCACTTGCGGGCAGCCCCATGAGGCGAGGCGTTCGTTGTAATACGCCATGCGGGTGGCACTGACATCGCAGAGGGCGACCAACTCGTTGTGATCACGATAGGTCGTGACCATGGGCTCGAGGAACGAGACCGCGCGACCGCCGGTGCCGACGAAGACGTAACGTTTTTTGCTCATGAAACGGGAAATGCGACCAACAAGGACACGTGACTAAAAGGCGGTCACTGTTGGTCGCATTCCGTATCTGGGGCAACCGAGAATACACGGCTGCGCACAGGGACTCACGGCACCTGGGCCAGCAGGGCGGGCGAGGCGGTTTTCGCTTCCTGCCGGGCGAGGACGGCGCGGGCCTGATTCCCGTTGACGAGTCGCAACTGGCTTACCCGATCCCGGGAAAACGTGACCACGAGTGTATCGAAGTCGAGAAGGCGTGACCCGGCAGCCGGAGTCTGGGCGTCTGTGTAGATCCAGACGTCCTCACTGGCGGCGGCCCTGGGTACGCCGAGCTGGGTGAGCACCGCATCGCGGCTGTTGCCCGGTTGCAGGAGCAAGCTGCGCTGGTCCGCGCCATCGTCAGAGGGGACCTCGTCCAGCGGGAGGCCGAGGCCGTGGGTGGAGTGGGTGGCGACCCGATTAAGGGAAGCCGACGTGCAGCCGGTGGCTGCGAAGCCGAGGGCGGAGAGGAGGAGGGCGATCAATGAGGTCTTCATGGAAATGAGAGTTGGACGGTTTTGAAGGCGATCGGAGCGACCGCCGGTTGCCGCGAAGAACCCGCCCGGCTTCCGCGAGTGACAGGGCTCGGGGTGAACGACGAAAGGCGTCCGTGAACGGCGAACCTTTTCGCTTGCTTGTAACTTTTGGCCGGTCCCGTGGGTTCTTCCGTTGCCGCGGCCTCGAAACACGGCCGGCGCAGCAACCTCCTCCTCCTCGCATTGCCATGAACGCCCTTCTTGTCGCCGACCTCGCTCCCGATGCCCTGCACCTTGAGCGGCTCATCCATCTCGCGTGGGGCCCTGTACGCAGTTCGGTGTATTTGGCCGATGGAGACAAGGATCCGGCGACGTGGCTGAGTGCCAATGGGGCCGACGTGATCGTGGTCGACCCGGGCAAGACCGGGCTTGATTGGCTGCAACGTGCCCCCGGCGCAGCGGGGACGACGGTGGTGGTCTCAGACGAGCCTTCGCTGGCGGTGCAAGCGTTCGAACTGGGCCTGGGCGACTTCGTGCGGAAACCCGTGACCCCTGGCCGGCTCGCCCAGGCGTTGCGCCGCGTGCTCGCCAGCGGACGCGGCAACCCGGTACGGGCGAGCCGGCTGGCGGTCCGCAAGGCCGGACGGGTGGAACTCGTGCCGGTCGACGACCTGATGTATGCGCAAGGCGCCGACAACTATTCTGAGATCGTGCTGAACAACGGGCGCCGCGAGCTCCACGATGAGACGCTGACGGCCCTGGCCAACCGTCTCGAAGGCGAGTTCGAGCGCGTTCACAAGTCGTACCTCGTGCGCGTCAGCGCCATGCGGCGTCTGACTCCGCGCCCCGGAAATCACTACGCCGTCGAACTCGCCAATGGGGACGTGCTCCCCGTGGGACGTACCCATTACATGGGATTGCGTCGACGGTTGTTCAACTGAGGCGGAGCCCGTGGCGGGCAAGTCGCATCCGTCAGCACGCCTATTTTACACCGGTTTTCCCTCACTTCGGCGCGTGCGCGTGCCGATGAACGTGGGAGCCATGGCCCACTATTTCGTCACGCCCGAGCAAATCGCCCTTGCGGACAAGAACCTTCCCGCCGCCGCGCGCATCTACTCGCGGCTTCAGACCGTCCTCGCGAGTCCTGAATCGGACATCGCCGATGTCGTTGCCCTCGTGCGGGTTGACACGGCACTGTCCGCCGGGGTTGTGCGCTCAAGCAACTGCGTGTATTTCCGCCGCGGCGATGAGGTCACGACGATCGATGACGCGATCAAACGCATCGGACTGCGCGAGGTGAACCGCCTCGTGGGCCTTACGATGTCAGCCCAGCTTTTTGCGAACGAGATCCCTCTATTTGGTCTCACCAGCGACGCCCTGTGGAAGAACTCCGTTGCCACCGCGCTGGCCATGGCGCGCCTCTGCCGTGCGGCGGGTCAGGACGATCGCGTCGGTTACACGCTCGGTCTGCTGCGACCGGTGGGCCGCCTGCTCCTGGCGCGCATTGCCCCGGACGAACGCCTTGCGCCGGCCATGCCGGGCGCCAACGTGGCCTCGGCCACGCGCAAGTGGGAACGCGGCACCTTTGGCAAGACGAGCGCGGAAGTCTCCTCGATCCTCCTTTCGCAATGGGGCTTTCCCTTCGACCACTGCGAAGCGATGCGCAGCCATGACCACCTCGCCGAGGCGATCGAGCCCACGCGGCTCGGCTCGCTCCTGCACCTCGCGGGCTGGGTGACGTCTCTGCTTGGGTTTGGCCTGTCGTGCGAAAAGGATGGCTGGACGCCCAGCCGCCGCGTGCTTGCCGATGCCGGTCTCACGATCGAAGTGGTCGAGGCTGCGGTCGACGAGACGCGCAACGAACTGGCGCAGTTGCGCGACGTCCTCCACCTGGCGATGGCGGCGTAAGCCGTTTCTGCCAAAAAGGAGCGGCGACACTCCTGTCGCCGAACCCGCATACCGGACGGGCAAACGCGTTTCCGTCGGGCTTCCAAAACCGGCGACAAAAGTGTCGCCGCTCCTTTTCCAATCACCCGAGCAGGTTGCGCAGCGCCGCGAGGTATTTTTCCTGCGTGCGTGCGATGACTTCGGCCGGCAACCGCGGTGCGGGCGGCTGCTGGTTCCACTGGATTGCGAGCAGGTGGTCGCGCACGAACTGCTTGTCGTAACTCGGCGGCGAACAGTCCACGCGATATTCGTCGGCGGGCCAGTAGCGGGACGAGTCCGGGGTCAGGACCTCGTCGATGAGGAACAGTTTCCTGGAGGCGTCAGTGCCGAATTCGAACTTCGTGTCCGCGAGGATCATGCCGGCGGCGCGCGCCTTGTCGTGGCCGAATTGATACAGGGCGAGGCTGAGGCGCTTGACCTGGGCGTAGAGCTCCGCGCCGATCGCCGCCGCGCCCTGCGCGTCGTCGATGGGCATGTCGTGCTCGCCTTTCGGGGCCTTGGTGGTCGGCGTAAAGATGGGTTCGGGCAGGCGTTCCGCCTGGCGGAGTCCGGACGGCAGGCGGATGCCGCAGACCTCGCCGGTCTTCGTGTAGGAGGCCCATCCGCTGCCGATCAGGTAGCCGCGCGCGACGCACTCGATGGTCAGAGGCTTGAGTTTGCGCACGATCATGCTTCGCAACTGGAGGTCGCGATCGTGCAGCCCGCGCCGCGCGAACTCGCCGGCCTGGTCGGGCAGCAGGTGGTTGGGAATCAGGTGTGCAGTTTGCGCAAACCACCAGTTGCTCAGCTGGGTGAGCAGGATGCCCTTGCCCGGAATGCCGTCAGGCAGGATCACGTCGAAGGCCGAGAGCCGGTCCGAGGCGACGAGCAGCAGGGCGTCGCCGAGGTCGAAGATCTCGCGCACCTTGCCGGAGGCGAGGCGAGGAAAGGGCAGCCCGTCGATGGACGTGCGGGCTTGAGCGGGAAGGGCGGCGGCGATCTCGGCGGTGGTCATGCGGCGTCGGCGCGCGGCGCCGGCGCGGGAGAATGGAGAAGGGAGCGGGCAGAAAGGGAAGCTCGAAGAGGGCGGGGAGGGGCTTGTGGGCGCGGCGGGCCATTGTTCTGGGACCAGCCGGGCCTCGACAGGTCGCGCGATTTTTCGTTTGCTCACGCGACTCTCTCCTTTCGTTACCCCATGAATCGTCGGTTCTTTCTTCGTTCCGCGGCGACCGCTTTACCCGCGCTCGCGCTTTCCCGTCACGTCCTCGCTGCCAATCTGGCGTCCTCCAGTCCGTTCGCCCCGCGCATCGCGCTCGGCTACGACAACTATGCCGTGCGCGCCATGGGCTGGAAGGCGCCCGCCCTCCTCGACCACGCGGTCGCCTTGAAGGTCGATTCGCTGCTGATCTCGGATCTCGACGCCTTCGAGAGCCTGGAAGACGCCGCTTTGCGCGAGCTGCGCCGGCGCTCCGATGATGCGGGCGTTTCCCTTTACGTGGGCAGCTGGAGCATCTGCCCGACGTCGACGGTGTTCCGCGCGACGTGGGGCACGGCGGAGGAGCACGTGCGGCTGGGGTTGCGCGTGGCGCGCGCGCTGGGCTCGCCGGTGTTCCGCGTGGTGCTCGGCACGATGCAGGATCGCAAAACCGAGGGCGGGATCCAGGCGCGCATCGCCGACACTGTGAAGGTCCTTCGCGCCTGCCGGTCCGAGGCGATCGACAGCGGTGTGCGCATCGCGATGGAAAACCACGCCGGCGACCTGCACTCGTGGGAGCTGCTCGACCTCATTGATCAGGCAGGGCGCGATTTTGTCGGGGCCAACGTGGACACGGGCAACGCCGCCTGGACCCTCGAGGACCCCATGGATGTCGTCGAGCGGCTCGGTCCGGTGGCGGCGTGTTCCAGTCTTCGCGATGTGATGGCGTGGGAAACTCCGGAGGGCGCAGCGGTGCAATGGACCGCGGCCGGGGATGGGCTGATCGACTGGAAACGACTCGCCGAACGCTGGGCCGTCCTCTGCCCGCATGTTCCCATTCACATCGAGACCATCTCCGGGGCGCAACGGGCTTTTCCCTACAAGGACCCTGCGTTCTGGAGTCACTACGACCGCCGGCCCGAGGCCTTGGAACGGTTCGAGGCGTTCGCGCAACGCGGCCGTCCGCTTACTCCATTTCGCCCGCCTTCCGGCGACGAGGGCCGCCCGATCGCGCAGGCGCAGCAGAAGGAAGAACTTGCCCGCTCGCTCACCTATCTCCGCGAACAGATCGGCCTCGGTCGAAAAGCAGGTTAGCGCCGGCCGCGCCCGCCACGGCTGGGGACAGCCGTCGCTACAAATTTCGCCCATCGCCCTCGATCCTCCCTTGCCCCCATGAAACGTCGTGAATTCTTGAATACATCGCTCGCTGCCGCCTCGCTCGCGTCCTTTCCTGCCATCGTGCGAGGCGCGTCATCGTCCGGCCGCCGGTTCCGCACCGCCCTGATCGGCTGCGGCTGGTGGGGCAACGTCATCCTGCGCGAGGCAATGGCGGGCGGGACGGTGGAGGTCGTTGCGTTGTGCGATGTCGACCAGCGCCAGTTCGAACCGACGCTCAAGGCTGTCCGCGAGGCGACCGGCGACACGCCGCGGCTTTTCAAGGACTACCGGGAGCTGCTCGACCAGACGAAGCCGGAGATTGTGATCATCGGTACACCCGACCACTGGCATGCGCTGCCGATGATCGCGGCCGTCAAGGCGGGTGCCCACGTCTACGTCGAGAAACCCATCGGCCACACGATTGGCGAAGGGCAGGCCATGGTGAAGGCCGCGCGCGAAAGCGGAAAGGTTGTCCAGGTCGGTACGCACCGGCGCGTGTCGCCGCACAACCTGAGCGCGCGCACGTTCATCCGCGAAGGCGGCGTGGGCGAGATCGGCATGATCCGGTGCTTCGTCAACTCCGGGGGCGGGCGCGACCGCGTCCTGCCCACCCAGGCGGTGCCGAAGGAGCTCGATTGGGACCTGTGGTGTGGTCCGGCTCCGGTGCGTCCGTACAACGGCGGCGATCCCCGGGACCCGCAGCGGGCCTGGTCCGGCGCGATCCACCCGCGCGGCTTTCGCAATTACCTCGACTACGCCAACGGAACGCTCGGCGACTGGGGCATTCACTGGCTCGATCAAGTGCTCTGGATCACGGAGGAAAAGTACCCGCGTCACGTCTACTCCACCGCGGGCCGTCCGATTGCGGGCGAGCCGATCCTCACCGATGCGGAGCAAACGGCCGACGCGCCCGACCACCAGCTGGCGACGTACCGGTTCGATCGTTTCACCGTGCAGTGGGAGCATCGCCGCTTCGGCGGCAACCCCGCGGAAAAAGCGGAGAGCGTCGGCTGTTATTTCTACGGCACCAAAGGCGTGTTTCACCTCGGCTGGCGTCAGGGTTGGACGTTTTTCCCTGCCGACTCCAAGGCGGAGGTGATTCACGAAGAGCCCCGGCTCAACGAACCTGATTCTCAGAACGTGCGCGAACTCTGGGACGATTTCATCCGCGCCATCCGCTCCGGCACGAAGCCGGCCTGTGACATCGCGGACATTCACCTCGCAACCAACCTCTCCCTGCTCGGCATGCTTTCGTGGCGCCATGGCCGCAGTGTCGAATGGGACGGAGTTCGCGAACGCATCGTCGGCGACGAGGCCGCCAATGCGTTGCTCACGCGCCCTTATCGGAAGGGCTGGGAGTATCCGTCCGCCTGATCTCTTACTCTCCCGCCGTACGGGCGAAAAAAGGAGCGGCGACACTTTTAACCGCCTTTGGAGGTCCTGTCGCCGGGTATTGATGCCGGACGGATATTCGTTCTCCGGTCCGGCCGGCGGGGTCGGCGACAGGAGTGTCGCCGCTCCTTGCTTTTCGCGTCGCGGTTGGCCAATCGTGATTTTCTGCGTTCGTTGCCGCCAACGTCGCGTTCCTCCCAACCCAACCTTCCGCACCTCCTCCATGAGCTCACCGATCCGCGTCACCGTCTGGGGCGAATTCCGCCACGAAAAGAAGAACCCGAAGGTCGCCGCCATTTATCCCCAGGGCATGCACGAGACGATCGCTGGGTTTCTGCGCGCCCACGCCGATCTTTCGGTAGGCACGGCAACCCTCGACCAGCCCGAGCATGGCCTCACCCAAGCGGTCCTCGACAAGACCGACGTGTTGATCTGGTGGGGTCACATGGCGCATGGCGACGTGAAGGACGAAATCGTTACCCGCGTGAAGACCCGTGTGCTCGAGGGTATGGGGCTCATCGTGCTGCACTCCGGGCACTACTCGAAGATCTTCAAGGCCCTCATGGGCACGACCTGCTCGCTCAAGTGGCGCGAGTCCACCGACAAGGAGCGTCTTTGGAACGTGATGGCCACGCATCCGATCGCCGCCGGGATTGGCGAGTACTTTGAGATTCTCAACGAGGAGATGTACGGCGAACCCTTCGGCATCCCGACACCTGACGAGCTGATCTTCATTTCGTGGTTCACCGGCGGTGAGGTCTTTCGCAGCGGCGCCACGTGGTACCGGGGCAACGGGCGCATCTTCTATTTCCGTCCGGGTCATGAAACGTATCCAACATATCACCACGCGCAGGTCCAGCAGGTGATCGGAAACGCCGTGCGCTGGGCGCGGCCGACGGTACGCATCCCGGACGTCTGCCCCAACGCGAAGCCGCTGGAGCCGCTGCCGCCCGATCCCGAGGCCGGCGAACGTCCCACGTTCGGTCATCGCTGATTCTTCTGTCTTCATGCCTTCACTCTCCGCCCACCAGGGTCCCGTCCGCGTCGCCATCGTCGGCACCGGCGGCATGGCCCGCCATCACGCCCTTGCGTTCAAGGCCATCGCCGGATGCCGGATCGTCGCCTGCGCCGACGTCGACCTCGCTCGCGCCCAGGCGTTCGCGAAGGAGCACGGCATTCCTGCCGCCTTCGGTGACTTGGGAAAACTGCTGGCGGAGGTCGCGTGCGACGCCGTCAGCATTGTGACGCCGGATCCCTTTCACGCTCCTCTGACCCTGCAGGCGCTGAAAGCGGGCAAACACGTGATGTGCGAGAAGCCGCTCGCCCTGAACCATCGCGACGCGCAGCGCATGCTGACCGCGGCGGTGAAGGCGAAGCGTATCCACATGGTCAATCTCTCCTACCGCAACTGGTCCGCTCTTCAGGCTGTGGCGAAATTCGTCCGGAGTGGCGGCGTCGGCGAGATCCGGCATGTCGAGGCGAGCTACCTGCAGTCGTGGCTCGTCGGCAATTACTGGGGTGACTGGCGCACGTCGCCGACGTGGTTGTGGCGTCTTTCGCAGAAGCACGGCAGCCAGGGGGTGCTGGGCGACATCGGCGTGCACATTGTCGATTTCGCGATGTTCCCGGCCGGACCGATCCGCGAGGTGTACTGCCGGCTGAAGGCCTTTTCAAAGGCGCCGGGAAACCGCATCGGCGACTACCGCCTCGACGCCAACGACTCGGCGGTGCTCAACGTCGAGTTTGCCAACGGCGCGCTGGGGGCGCTTCACACGACGCGCTGGTCCACCGGGCATCGCAACCGGCTTTATCTCAAGATCTCGGGGACGGCGGGCGCGGTGGAGATCGACTCGGAGCGCGCAACCGACGCATACCGCGTCAGCCGAGGCGCCGACGTGCATTCCACGACCTGGAAAGACGTGGCCTGCAAACCCACCCCGAACAACCACCAGCGTTTCATCAAGGCGGTCAAAACGGGCGTCCAGGACCAGCCCGACTTCGGGGCGGGCGTACTCGCGCAAAAGGTCCTCGACGCGAGTTTCGCGTCCGATGCGAAGCGCGCGCCCGTGCGGGTGTGACTTCGCTGCTAATTCGCGGGTGCGGGTTGGAATTTCTTCAAGGCCGTTTCCATGCGTACGCGCAACGCGTCCTGTTTCGTGACGCCGTACTCCTGGCCGATCTTGGCGCACTCCGCCATGAGCGCTGGCAGGCGTTTCAAGGCCTTCTGGCCGGTCGCCGTTTTGTAGAAGGCGATGACCTCACGCAGTTCGCTTTCGGAGAACTCACGCACGTATAAATCGACAAACCGGGGTTCCAGTTCGCTCCACTTGATGTCCTCGGTCATCCAGTCGCGCGTCACTTGCCGCAAGGTGGCCACCACCTCGTCCGGTGCGCCCTGCTGGCGCCACATTGCCTCCATCGGTTCGAGCATAGCCTCCATCCCGCCCATCAGCATTTCCGGGCCGCCGGCCATCGCCAGCAACTCGGTGGCGGCCTGACGATGACGGTCCGCGTCGGCGAAGGCAGTCGTGACGAGGAGGCAAAAGGCTACGAGGCAACGTTTCACAGGGGAGGTCATATGTTCGTATTACGAACCAATGGCGTCAGGTCGTAAACCTGCTTTTCTGGTGTCACCCCAAGGCCAGCAGGACGATGCCGGCCACGATGCAGGCCGCGGCTCCGAGGCGACGCGGGCCTTGGGTCTCTTTGAAGAGTTTCGCGCCGAGAAAGGTGCCGATGAGGATGCTCGTTTCGCGGGCAGGGGCGACGTAGCTGACGGGTGTGAAAGTCAGTGCTGTGAGGATGAGCACGTAGCCGACCGGCGAGAGGATCGCCATGGTGAAGATCTCCGGGCGGTGGGTGCGCCACTCGGTCCGGACCTCCGGCCAGCGTTTCAGCGCAAACGGCGCGAGGAAGACGGTCATCGCAAAGGCGGTGCCTGCGTCGAAAAGTACGGGTGGGATCGCGTGCACCGCCACGCCCTGCCGGTCCCAGAGAGTGTACGAGGCGATGAACACTCCCGTTAGCAGGCCGTAGCGGATGCCGGTGCGCAGATGCGCGCGGTCGGCCTGCCACAGGCGGGTGCCGCCCGTCAGGAAGAAGATGCCCGCGACGATCAACAGCGCGCCAACCAACCCGAGCGGGTGGGGTCGCTCGCCCAGCAACAGGATTGCGAACAACACGCTCAGTAGGGGCCCGGTGCCGCGTGCCAGCGGGTAGATCAGCGAGAAGTCGCCGGTGCGATAGCCGCGCTGCAAGGAAAGGGAGTAGGCGGTCTTGAGCGCCGCGCTGACGGCGACCACCCCGGCCGCTTCGAGACTGAGCGACGGCCGTTGCCAGAGCACGTACACGAGCAACACCGGCAGATAGAGCGCGTTGATCACGAGCCCGGTGACGAAGACAAACGGCAGGCCGCCGCCCGCCCGTTTCGCCGCGAGGTTCCACACCGCGTGCAGGACGGCGGCGAGCAGGACGAGGGTGAGCGAAACCAGGGTCATGAAACAGCGGATGGGAGTCGAAACCCGGCGGGGGCGCGCTGGCGACGAGAATGTCTTGCGGTGCAAGAGCCCTCCCGCCGGGGGACCGGTCGCCGGGTCGTTGCGTGTCAGGCTGCGGCCGTAACATCTAACCATGTAACCGACGCTCCCGACGTCGCGCCTTGTCATTACCGAGATAAAACGCGATCTAGGTCGGCGTTGCCTCAGCCATGCTTGCCTCACGTCTCATTCTGGCCCTCACGCTCTTTCCCCTCACCGCGCTGACAGCCTGGGCGGCGACCAGTTCGTGGGTGCGCACCGGGCCCGATGGACGCCTTGTCTATCGGACGGACGAGCAGGGTAATGCCGTGCCCGACTTTTCCCGCGCGGGATATGCGGGGGGCGGGGTTGCGTTGCCGGTTGTGCCGGTGGTGCGAACGTTGGAGCCGCAGGCGGACGGCGATGACGGAGCGCGGATTCAGGCGGCGTTGGATGAGGTCGGCGCGCTGCCGGCCAACGAACGCGGCTTTCGCGGCGCGCTTCTCCTCAAGCGCGGGGTCTATCGCGTGGGTGGACAACTGCACGTCGGCGCGAGTGGCGTGGTGCTTCGTGGCGAGGGCCAGGGCGCCGATGGCACGGTGATTTTGGGGACGGGTCGTGAGAAGCGCGTCCTACTCCTCGTCGGTGCCACGGGCGTGCGTCGCACGGAGGTGGCAGGCACACGCCGGCGCGTGACCGACGCCTACGTTCCGTGGAGCGCGACGACGCTTTCGGTCGAGCATGTCGAGGGTCTCGCCGTCGGCGACCGCATTGTTGTCTTCCGTCCTTCGACGATCGAATGGATCCGCGAAATGGGCATGGACCGGATTCGCAACCGTCCCAACACGCCCCCTGGCACCACCAGGATGTGGACGGCCGGCGGCTACGACCTGCACATCGAGCGCACGATCGTCGCGATCGATAGTCGTCGGCTTGTGCTCGACGCGCCCGTGATGATTGCCCTCGACGCGCGTTTCGGCGGCGCCTTCGTGTATCGGTACCGTCACGACCGCAATCGGGAGAACGGCATCGAGCACCTGCGGCTCGTCTCGGAGTACCAGCGGGGCCGCGAGACCGAGGACGAGGATCATGCGGAGACCGGCATCCATCTCGATCACGTCGAGAACGCGTGGGTGTGCGACGTCACGGTTCAGCATTTCAGCGGCGGCATCCTTGCCCGCTACGATGCGATGTTCACGACGATCCAGGATTGCACTTACCTCGATCCCGTCTCGGTCATCACGGGCGGGCGGAGGTATTCCTACGTGCTCGACGGCCAGTACGGGCTGGTGCAACGGTGCACCGCGACCGAGGCGCGCCACGGGTTCATGACCGGCGGGCGCGTGCGCGGGCCGAACGTCTTTCTGGACGGAGCGTCCCTGAAGTCGCATTCCGACTCCGGGCCTCACCACCGCTGGGCCGTGGGAATCCTTTACGACAACATCCGCGATTCCAGGGAACTCAATGTGCAGGACCGCCAGTACGCGGGCAGTGGTCACGGGTGGGCCGGCGGACAGAACGTGTTCTGGAACTGCATCTCCCCCAGCATCGTCGTGCAACAACCGCCGACTGCGCAGAATTATGCGATCGGCTGCATTGGCGAACTGGATACCGGGCAATGGAACCAGGACGCGGCGCGCGGCGTGATCGATTCGCACGGCCAACC
>CAYOSX010000042.1:4297-18554 GCA_964406745.1 uncultured Opitutus sp. | reverse complement strand
AGACGGCCGGATCCGGCATCAACGCTGAAAACGAAACCGTCGTGGCTGTCCTCGTGAAGGGTCACGAGCCAGTTCCCGTCCGGCGAGAGATCGAAGTGGCGGGGCGAGCGACCGCCGCTGGGCATGGTCTCGACATGAGCGAGCCGGCCGTCGACGGGATTGCGGGCGTAGACCACGATGCTGTCGTGGCCGCGGTTCGATCCGTAGACGTATCGACCATTCGGATGCACGACGATCTCGGCGGTCTTGTTGGGTTCGGTGTAACCATCGGGCAGCGTGGGCACGGTCTCGACGAGGTCGAGCTGGCCGGCGGCGGCATCGTATGCGAAGACCGAGACGGTTCCGCCCATTTCATTGATGACATAGGCGTGACGACCGTCGGGGGCGAAGGCCAGGTGACGAGGGCCGCTGCCGGCGGGAACGCTTACGCTGGGCTGGGTGTGCGCCGTGAGCGTGGCGGTGGCGGGATCGATTGCGTAGATCATGACCTTGTCGATGCCGAGGTCCGGCACGAAGAGGAAGCGTTGGTCGGGCGAAAGCGTGACGCCGTGGGCGTGCGGTTCCTTCTGACGCTCGGGGTTGACGCTCGAGCCCGTGTGCCGGGTGAGCGCGCTGCGTTCGCCCAGCGAACCGTCGGGGCGGATGGGCCAGACGGTGACGGTGCCGCTGCCGTAGTTGGCGGAGATCAGCATGCGTCCGGACGCGTCGACGATGAGGTGGGTGGGGTGGCCCGCGCCGGAGGGTTGGTGGTTGAGCAACCGCAGGCTGTCTCCGGACGAGTCCACCGCGTAGGCGCGCACGCCCTCGAGCCCGGCATCGGTCACGAACATTGTCCGGCGATCCGGAGCCCAGGCGAGCCAGGTTGGATTCTTGGCCTCCGCCACGAGTACGGGCTCGCCGAGGGCACCGGTGCGGGCGTCGAAGGCGAGGCGGTAGACGCCGCGGCTGGTGGTGCGGGTGTAGGTGCCGATGTAAAGATGGGAAGGGGCGTTCGTGGACATGCGGTAAGGAAAGGAGGGTTTCGGTGTGCCAGATGAGGACCACACGGCAAGCAAAGGAAGCGGCGCCCGGGGGCGCGCCGGAAAACCGTTGCGACGAGGTGCGAAGAGAAAACAGTCTGCGGTGTCATGCGCCTCCTTTGGATCTTCATCGCCCTGGCCGTGCTGGTGCTTGTGCCGTTCGCAATCTGGGGCGGCGATTTGGAGCGGAGCTTCTCGTCGGAAGGCGCGGTTGACTGGTTGAGAAACTTCGGGATCTGGGGCTGGCTGGCGGGGATCGGACTGCTGATGACGGACCTGGTCCTGCCCATCCCGAGCACCGTCGTCATGTCGGCGTTGGGCTTCGTGTACGGCCCTTTTCTCGGGGGCGCGCTCGCGGCGGTCGGATCGTGGCTGGCGGGAATGCTGGCGTATGGACTGTGCCGCTTGCTCGGCCCAGGCGTCGCGCGGCGTTTGGTTGGGGAGAAGGATCTCGCCCGGGGCCAGGTTCTGTTTGCGCAGGTCGGCGGCTGGCTGGTGGCGTGGTCCCGCTGGTTGCCGGTCCTGCAGGAAACGATTGCCTGCATGGCGGGCCTGACCCGCATGCCCTTCGGGGCCTTCGCGATCTCGCTGGCCTGCGGATGTCTGCCGATGGGCTTCGCCTTCGCGGCGATCGGGCACGCGGGCGTGGAGAATCCAGCCCTGGCGGTCGCGCTGAGTGCGGCGCTGCCTCCGGTCCTCTGGCTGGTGTCACGCCGACTCTGGCGGCGCGCTGCGGCGGGGGCTACTTCGCCGGGAGGCGCTGGAGCATCTTGATCGCGTAGTAGTACGCGCGTTCGCGCACCACGTCGACCTGGACGGCGTCCTCCAGGCCGAGTTCGTTGACGCGACCGATGGCGGATGTGTCACCGTCGAGTGGATACAGAACGATCCAGCCGAGAAGCTTGGGGAGGTCCTGGGGAGGCACGGCGTCGCGCAGGCGGTCGAAAACGAGCTGCGGCAGGTACCGTTCCACCGGAAGTTGCACGGCGTCGGGAACTGCGGCCACGTAGAGGAGGTTGCGCACGCGTTGAACCGGGTCGGCGACCAGGCCGGGTCCCCAGTGCGGCAGGAGCTCGCGCACGCCCTCGAGCTCATCGGCCACATAATCGTCCGGTGTCTCCTGCGGGTCGGCGAAGGGCGCGACCACGCCGTGATCGGGCGGCGTTTGGAAGTGGCGGATCGCGCCGAGATGTCCGTCGTTGACCTCGCGCCACGACCCTGGCTCGGCCTGAGAGGGTTCGGTGGTTTCGGGCGAGGCCGCCACGGGTGCGGGCGTCGGTTCCGTTGGCGTGGACGGGGTGGCCGGTGTCGCTTCAACCGGGTCGGCGGGCGGCGGCACGACGGCGACCGGGCCGGGCGTGGGCGTGGAGGCGGGGGGCAAGGCTTCCTCGACGGGTTTTGGGACCTCGGCAGGGGAAGGGGTTGGCGGCGCCGCGGATTCAACCTCCACGGGGGCGCGAGGCGGAACGCGTTCGAGCCATTCCGCAGCGGCTCCGACGGCGAGCCACCCGACCAGCACGAGGGCGGTCCAGCCCTTGCCCGGGAGGCTGCGGAAACGCTGTTGCGGACCCCAGCGAAACAGACGCGCGCCCGCGATGCTGCCGGCGAGGCCGATGACGAGCAAGGCGAGCACGGCGAATCGTTCCGCGGAGAGGCCCTCGCCGTTGACGCTGGCCTGCAGTGCTTCGACAGCGTAACGGCCGGGGAAGAAGGCCGAGACATGTTGCGCCCACGGCGGGAGCGCATTGAGCGGAACGGCGACGCCGCCGATGATGAGCATCGGCAGGAAGATGCATTGGCCGAGGGCCTGCACAGCGGGGACGTTGTCGGCGAGCGTTGCGATGACGAGTCCCAGGCCGATGAAGGCGAACGTCGCGGCCGTGAACGCGACGAAGAGATCCCACGGATGCTGCGGGGCGGGCATGCCGAGGAGCGTTGCGAGACCAAGCTGAAGCAGACCGGCGAGGAGGATCAGCACGTAGCGCGTGACGAGGGTGCCACCCAGCAACCAGGCGGGCGCGATCGGCGTGAGGCGATAGCGGCGCCAGACGCCACGCTCGCGCTCGCTCACCAACGTCGTGGGCAGGCCGAAGCAGGCGCCGCCCAGGATCGAAACCGTGAGCAACTCGCCCATGTGGCGGACGAGCGGAACGCGCTCGTGCCGGTACAAGACCCAGAACGCGATCAGGAAGATCAGCGGAAAGAGAAACCCGTAGAGCAGGGCCATGCGGTTTCGAAAATGAAGCCGCAGGGAGAGGCTGACGTAGAGAAGGAAGCCTTTCATCGTGCGGGGGCTTCGTTGCGCGTGAGTTGCAGGAAGACGTCCTCGAGCGAACCGCGCGTGACCTGCAGGTGCGAAAGCGGGTTTCCAGTGCGGGCAAGCAAGGCGAGCGCGGCCGTGACGGCCGCCTCGGGACGGCGCGTTTGAAAACGAGCGCGCGTGCCATCGACGGCGACCGGGCTGGCGTCCGGCAGGTGCAGCCAGTCTGAAGCCGCGAGCGGATGGGTGGCGTCGATGATGACGGTGTGGGCATCGGCCCTGGTGGCGATCAACCGCTGCGGTGTGTCGCAGGCGATGACCTCGCCACGATCAATGATCGCAACGACATCGCAGAGCCGTTCGGCCTCCTCGAGCTGGTGGGTGGTGAGCAGCACGGTGTGACCGTCCTGCTTCATGCGCAGAATCTCCGCCTGGAGTTCATGACGGGCCTCGGGGTCCAGGCCGGTGGTGGGTTCATCGAGGATGACAACCTGGGGCTGGTTCACAAAGGCGAGGGCGAGGGCGAGGCGCTGGCGTTGTCCACCGGACAAGGAATCAAAGGGTGCGTCGGCTTTGTCCTCGAGGGCAAACCGGGCGAGCAGGCTTTCGGGGGAATGGCTCTTTTCGTAAAACGAGCCGAAGAGCGCCAGCGCCTCCCGCGGCGTCACCTTGTCTTGCAAGGCCGTGGTCTGCAGGGCCGCGCCCATGCGTTGCCTGACGGCGACGGGGTGGGTGCGGGCGTTCAATCCGCACAGCTCCACGCTTCCCTCGTCTGCGTCCCTCAGGCCGAGCAGGCACTCGACCGTGGTCGTCTTGCCCGCGCCGTTGGGACCGAGCAAGCCGAAGATCGTGCCCTCCTCGACCTCAAAACTGACGCCTCGCAAGGCCTCGATGCGGCCGTAGCGTTTGCGCAGATTTCGAACGGCGACGATGACTCCCATGGTGCGTCGGCAATCGAACGAGGCCGGCGCGGTCAACACAAGCCGCGAGCGCGGTCCGGATTGCTGCTGCGACAATCACTCCTTTGCAGACGCCAGCAACTCCTCGTCCGTCCAAGGCCGGGTGCGCTTGGTGGATTCGGCGCGCACCTCCTTCACCAACTCAGGTGTGACGGCGGAGGCGGTGTGACCCCAGGAGCGTCGCAGGTAGGTCATGACGCCGGCGATCGCTTCATCGTCGAGGCTGCCGAGCGGAGGCATCATGAGGCCGCCGCCTTCCTTTCCATTCAAAATGATGCGGGCGAGGTTCTTTTCCGGGCCCACGACATGGCGCGAGTTGACGAGTTGCGGGGCAAGCCCGGGCATGCCTTCGCCGCCAGCCTGATGGCAGGCCGCGCACAGCATCGCGTACTGCGCCTGGCCCTTCTCGAAAAGGGCGCGTTCTTCGCGATTGAGGCGCGTGGCGACCACGGGTGCCTCGTAGCCTTCCTGGCCGGGCCATTTCAACAAGGCGATCAAGGAGGCGGCCTGTTCCGCGGCGGGATGGTCTTTTGCCTTGGCCAGGGCGAGAAGGCCGGAGGGTTCGGACGGAAGGGTGGCGGTCAACGTGACCTCGCGTCCGCGGTTGGCGCGGGGCAGGAACTGTTGCACGCCATCGAGCAGGGCGGGCCGGGCCCATTCCGCGGTCGGGGCGGCCGGATCGAGCCGGGCGAGCAGCGACGAGATCTTTGCTGCGTCCTTCGATTTCAGAACGGCGCTCGTGGCGAGGGTGACAACCGGCGCGGCACGCGTGGCCGAGGCGTCCGCGATGAGAGCGGTGACAAAGTCGAGCTCGCGGCCCGCGAGGCCGCTCACGATGGCGCTGGCGAGGTAGGGCTTGTCTCCGTGGAGACGGGCCATCGTTGCGAGGGTGTCGAAGGCGGAGGGTGCGGACGAGGATCCGAGAACCAGCGCGGTATGGGTGATCACGCGGGCGTGCTCGTTGGGGTTGGAGGCCAGCCGGATGACACGCTCGAGCAGGGCGGCGTCGGGTTTGCCGGAAAGAAACGGCTCCGCGAGCCGGACGGCGGCGGCGCGCACATGCGCGTCGGAGGCATCCAAGGCAGCGACAACCGTGTCGCGGTCGAGTTGCTTCGTCCCTTCGAGTGTCCAGAGCGCATGGATACGTCCGAAGGATGATGCCTTGGCGTCGCGGGCGAGCTCCTTGAGCGCGGGTGTCACGGAGGTGTCGCGACGTTCGACGAGCAGGCGCTGGGCGGTATCCCGCCACCAGCTGTTGCTGGAGCTCAGGCGTGAGACGAGGCGGACGCTGGGCTCCTTCGAAAGATCGAAGGCGACCCGGGGAGGCTGCGCTTTTTCCGGAACGATGCGGTAGATGCGTCCGAGGCCGGTGCCCTTGTCGAGGCCGCGATCCACGATCTGTTTGCGCAGGAAGGTCGTGAGGAAGATGCGATGCTGGAGAATGCCGCGATAAAGGTCGACGACGTAGATGCCGCCGTCGGGGCCTTCGTAGAGATTGACCGGGCGGAAACGTTCGTCGGTCGAGGTGAGGAACTCGGTTTCGGTGTAGGCGTTCTTTCCGACGCGGGTGCCGTCATTGCGATCGGTGATGACGATGCGCTTGACGAGATTTGCAGACGGCTCCGCGACGAACGCGTTGTCGGCGAACTCGGAGGGAAAGAGCGAGCCGCGATAGACCAGCGGACCGCAGGCAGCGGTCATCGCGCTGATCTTTCCGTCTTCGCCGAGGATCTGGTAGCCCCGATTGACGCCCGGGGTGACGCGCCCCGGCCAGATGCGCAGGTTGGCCGGAACGACGCGTTCACGCACGCCTTCGAGCGTGGCAAGGTTGGGGTTGCGAAGAAGGTACTCGGCCGGGAGAAGGTCGGCATGGAGCGGGTCACTGTTGGTGTTGTGGTGAAGCCGCCCGTAGTTGTCCTGGGTGATGCCCCACTGGCCGCGAGCGATGGTGGTCTCGCGGGAGAATTGTCCGTTGCCGTCGTAGCGGAAACGCACGTCGTGCTTCGCACTGTAGATCCAGTTGTCCTGGGCCCAGAGTAGGCCGTTGGCGGTGTGTTCCGGATTCCCGGCGCGGCCGTAATCGGAGGCGACTTCGACCTTGGAGTCGGCCTTGCCGTCGCCGTTGGTGTCGCGCATGAACCAGAGGTGAGGGGGTTCGGCCACCAGCAGTCCGTCATCGATGAGCGCAAGGGCGCGCGGCATCACGAGTCCCTCCGCAAAGACGGTGCGCTTGTCCATGCGCCCGTCCGCATTGGTGTCCTCCAGCACGGCGATCGTGCCCACCGGGGCGTCCTCCCCGATGCCGTCGGCGTTGGGCATGTACCCGCGCATCTCGGCAACCCAGATGCGGCCGTCCGGACCGAAGGTCATCGCCACCGGATCGTGGATGAGCGGATCCGCAGCGACGAGTTCCACGCGATAGCCGGGGACCACCCTCAGCGTCGCGAGGGCCTCCTCGGGCGTGAGGATCGGCGAGGGTGGGATCTCGATGTGCGAAGGAACCGGAGCCTGGACTTCGCCGTCGCGGTCGCCTTCCTGGGCAGGCAAGAGGGTGGAAAGGGAGAGGGAGAGAACGAGAGGGAGCAGTCGACGCATGAGCAATTTCAGCAACGAGATCAGGGATGGGAGGATTTCAACGCCGGGTCGGGGATTTCGGACGCAGGAGGTTCAGGAGAGTCGCACGGGGCGGCCGGTGCGGGCCGACGCGTAGATTGCATTGACGAGGGAGACAGATTTGCGGGCTTCGCGGCCGTCGACGGCGAGCGGGGCGCCGGTGCGAATTGCCTGCACGAGGTTCCGAATCTGGCGCAGATGTCCTTCGTGGGAGATCGCGTTGGCGGCGCCTGCGCCCGAGCGCAGGGCTTCGTCCGGCTCGGCGCTCCGAATCGCCTCGTCCTCGGGCAGCGGATCCGTGAAGTCCCAGCGCGCGATCCGGTCATCCTCGATCAGGATGGACCCGCGTTCGCCGCACAGTTCGATGCGCCGGGACCAGCCGGGCCAGGCCGCGGTGGTGGCCTCGATCGCGCCGAGGGCGCCGCCGGGATAGCGGAGCGTGGCCGAGGCTGTATCCTCTGCTTCAATACCCGTGTGCACGCGGCGGGTGGTGAAGGCAAAGACCTCCTCGGGCAGTCCGGCGAACCACTGCAGCAGGTCGAGGCCGTGGATGGATTGATTCATGACCACGCCGCCGCCGTCGAGCGCCAGGGTGCCCTTCCAGCCGGTGTAGTAGCTTGCAGGCCGGTGCCACTTGACGAAGGCGGAGGCGAGCACGAGCCGGCCGAGCCGGCCGGCGTCGATCGCGGCCTTCACCGTTTGCGCACCGCGGCCGAAGCGGCTTTGGAAGATGGGTGCGACGAGTACGCCCGCCTTTTCGGCGGCGGTGAGGATCCGATCCGCGCGTTCAGTGGTGATCTCGATCGGCTTTTCAATCACCACGTGTTTACCGGCGGCGATGGCGGCGAGGGCGGGCTCGAGGTGGGCGCCGCTGGGTGTGGTCACGCAAACGATATGAAGGTCTGGTCGGGCCAGCAGTTCTTCGAGCCGGTCGGTGGCGAACGGTGCCCCGTGCTTGTTTGCGAGCGCGCGGGCGCTCGCCGCGGTGCGGCTGGCGACCCCGACGAGCTGCGCGCCGACGATCCGGGCAATCGCCTGCGCATGGAAGTCGGCGATCATGCCGGCTCCAATCAAGCCAAAGCCAAGGGTGGGGGAGGGAGACGCCATGGGTCGCGAAGGAAACAAAACATCAAGCAGACGGACGGGCGCCGGCTCAGGCAAAAGGAAATCGAGTAAAGTTGTTAACTGTTAAGCGCGAGAACGCCGTCTGGCGGGATCCGCAGAGGTTTTTCCTCGGGGTTCTCCGATCTGCCGGCCTGGCGAATCATCGCGGCACCTGGGGACCCCGGCGGGAAATGGTACGGTCGCTGGGAATCGAACCCAGATCACCGGCTTCGGAGACCAGTGCACTATCCATTGTGCTACGACCGCACGACAGGGGAGAATTCAATCCGGCTCGCGCCGCTGTCGAGCGCAAAACCGTCAGCCGGGCCAACCGTCACGTCGGCAGGCGATCCGACGGCGGGGCCACGCGGCTGAGCAGGAGCACGACGGCGGCGCCGGCAACCAGCAAAAGCAAAGCGGTCAGGACCGTCGAGCTGTCGGCCGGCAGAACGTTGACCTGCATCAGGGGAACTTCCTCGCCCTTGCTATTGATGCGGGTGGAAATCGTCTCCTTCCAGGGCCAGACCGTGCGGAGGGCGCCGGCCATGATGCCGGTCAACGCGACCAAGGTGGTGCGGCGATAGGTGTGCAAGAGCCAGCTGACGACACGGACGAACGAGAGCACGCCGGTCGCGATGCCCGCGACGAAAACGCCAAGCGTGAGGAGGTCGCGATGGTTGACCGCTTCGAGGATCTGGTGGTACTTGCCGAGAATGACCAGGAGGTAGGATCCGGAGATGCCGGGAAGGATCATCGCGCATATCGCGATCGCTCCGGAAACGAATACGAAGGGCAGGGTCGGAGGCGTCTGCGTCACCGGCAGGCCCACCAGCCAGTAGGTTGCCAAGGCGGCCGCGAAGAACGAAATCCACTCCACGGGACGCCAGCGCCAGGTGACGCGCGCAAGGAGGATGATCGAGCCGCTCACCAGCCCGAAGAAAAACGACCAGAGCTCGATCGGATGATTCGTGAAGAGCCCGGAGAGCACCCGTGACAACGTGAAGATCGCCAGCAACAACCCCGTGCCGAGGCAGAGGAAGAACACGAGGGGTAGCTTTTTGTTCAGACCCTTCCAGTCCAGGCGCAGCGCCATCCGGAGGGCGTTCAGGTCGAACGATTTGATGCCATCGATGAAACGATCATAGATCCCGCAAACAAAAGCGATCGTCCCGCCGGATACACCGGGAACGAGGTCGGCGGCGCCCATCAGGAAACCGACGGCCATGAGGCGGAAGTGATGAAGGAGATTCATGCGACAGCGATTGGCGTTAGCCAGGGTTGCGGGGACAGTCGGGAAACGCGGATGCAAAAAAGGGCAGGCCGAATGGAATCGAGCCTGCCCGGAAAATGCCTGCGGAGGCGTACCTTAGATGTCCGGCTTGGTCTTGCGCAGACCCTGGACGCGGTCGCCTTCCTTCCATTGGCCGCGCTTCTTGAGAACGGCGACGCGCTCGAAGCGCTTCAAGACGTTGCGTTTGACGACGATGCCTTTGGCACCTTGGAGACTGTTATGCTGGGACATGGCGGAAAAGGGATGGTTGTGACTTGTTAAAGGGGCGCAGGCGTAGAGTTCGCGTGCGCCCATGACAAGTATTTTTCTGAGACGTGGTCCGCGCGCAGGACCAACCACTCCGGTGTCTCATACGGGTGACGGCTGATCAGCCAGGCTTCCAGCTCGACCTGGCGATGGGCGAGGAACTTGACCGTGAGGCGGTGCTCGGTCGCCGTCTGCACGCGATTGTCCCAGCGATACACGGAGGTGAGCGGGCCATCGACTTGCACACACGCGGCCAGGCGGGCCTCGATCAATCCCCGGGCAAGGGTCTCGGCCTGTTCCCGTGTCTCGACAGTGGTCCATCCGATCAGCATGCGATCAAGAAGACGCAGGGCGACGGGTGGCGCAAGCCCGGGCAAGATTGCCCTTGACGGTCGGGGACACTGGCCTTGGCGTAACCGGTTTACGACGACGACCACTTCCGAGCCATGCGAGACGACTACATCAAAGACGCGCTGAAGATCATCCCTGATCCCAACATCCTTATCAACGTGGTGTCCCGCCGCGTGAAGCAGCTCAAGCGTGGCAGCCGCCCGCTGGTGGAGTCGCTCGAAAAGCTTTCCCCGGAGGACGTCGCGCTGCGCGAGGTCATCGACGGCAAGATCAGCTTCGAACTCGCCAACAACTGAGGCCCCGGTTAGGGTCCGATTTCTACCGGCGGCTCCGCGATGGCGGCGCCGCCTTTTTTGTCCCTTTCCCCCCCGTTCATGTCCGCCCAGAAAAACAAATCCGGAGGCGAACGCTTCACTGAGATCCGCAACGCCAAGGCGCTGCGCGACTACACGGTGGAGGAGAAGTTCGAGGCGGGGATTGCGCTGCGAGGCACCGAGGTGAAGTCGATCCGCGCGGGCAAGGCGCAGATCAACGATTCGTTCGGCCGGGTGCACAAGGGCGAGGTCTGGCTGATGAACGCCCACATCGACGAGTACGCCTTCGGCACCATTCACAACCACGAGTTGAAGCGTAACCGGAAACTGCTGCTGAAAAAGCCGCAGATCCGGAAGATCGCCGAGGCGCTCGACACGGGCGGGAGGTCGCTTGTGCCGTTGCGGCTCTATTTCAAGGGGGCGCTGGTCAAGGTGGAACTCGCCCTGGGCATGGGCAAAAAACTTTACGACAAGCGGGAGGATCTCAAAAAGAAGGCCGTCATGCGCGAAGTCGACCGAGCCCTCAAATCACGTCGTTGATGGCCCCCGTATCCTCGATCACGGTCCGGGTGCCGGGCAGCACGTCGAATTGCGGCGCCGGCTTCGACACACTCGGTCTGGCGCTCACGGTCTACAACCGGGTGACGCTCGAACGCACGGCTGAGGACGGGATCACGCCGGCCACGGCGGAAGACCGGCGCGCCCAGGCCATGGTCGCCGCCGCCGCCGGCCGGTTCTTCGACGCGGCCCATCAGGCGCCGTTTGGGTTTTCGTATCGGATTTCCGGTGACGTGCCTCCCGCCCGCGGACTGGGTTCCAGCGTGACGGTGCTCGCGGGCGTCGTGGCCGGGCTCAACGCGCTGGCCGGCGCGGGACTTTCGCTTCATGTCCTGACGGCTCTGGTCACCGACCTCGAGGGGCATCCCGACAACGCCTCGGCCGGCATTCTGGGCGGCTTTTGCGTGTCGCGTTGCGACGCGGCGACGGGGGCCTACCTGGGAACCGTGCGTTTTGCGGTGCCCGCTGACGTTGCCTTCGTGGTCGCTTCCCCCTCGGTGGAAATCGCAACGAAAGAATCGCGCGGGGCCTTGCCCACGGTCCTGCCGTATCTCGATGCGGTGCGCAGCATCAACAGCGCGACCTACCTCACGGCGGTGTTTGCCTCGGGGGAGTTTGCGCGTCTGCGCGGCGCCGTCTCCGATTTCATGCACGAACCCTACCGGCTGCCGCGCATTCCGGGAGGAAGCGACGCCATCACGGCGGGCGTAGCCGGCGGTGCCTATGCAGGCTGGCTGAGCGGCAGCGGTTCCAGCGTGCTTTGTGTCGCTCCCGCGGCGGAGGCCGCGTCCGTGGCCGAGGCGATGCGCGGGGCCTTCACTGCCAAGGAGGTCACGTCCGAGGTGCGCGTGCTTTTTGCGGACAACGACGGTCTGAAGCTAGAGTGACGCGGAATCCGCCTTCGTGAGTCCGGCCTCGGGCCAGTGGCGGATGATTTCGTCGGCCAGCAGCCGCCAGCTGAAGGGTTTGGCCAGGATCGCCTTCAACGCGGGCAGATCCGAATGGTCCGTCTCGGCCAGTTCCATCATATGTCCGGTGATCATCACGACCGGAAGATCCGGCGCCACCTTTTGGAGGCGTCGCACGAACTCGAGTCCGTTGATGCCGGGCATGTAGTAATCGGTGACGATGACCCCGGCGTTTAGGTTTGGAATCTCTTCGAGCGCCTCGAGCGGACGCGTGAACGCGCGGATCGGACACTTCAACGAATCGGCCAGCAAGCGAGCGAGCAGGTCGGCGTAGGACTTTTCGTCGTCAACGATAACGAGGGCCTTGTCGGAGGAGAAGCTCACAGGGATCGAACCGCAGGGGAGAGGGGAGGAAAGAGGCGTTGGCGCAGACGACAGGTTGGGCTCGCGGTCGGCACGCCGCGGGTCTTCAAAGGTTATGTGCTGCACATTGTCTTATTTCAACCCGAGATCCCGCAAAACTCCGGTAATATCGGTCGCATGTGCGCGTTGACGCGAAGCCGGCTGCATCTGATCCATCCGCTTGGATACGAGATCAGTGACCGGCACCTGCGCCGCGCGGGCATGGATTACTGGCGGGCCCTCGATGTGCACGAGCACGCCGACTGGGCGGCGTTCAAAGCGAGCCCGCTGGCCCCGCGGCGCTTGTGGCTGTTTACGACCAAGGCGGAACGTTCCTTCTGGGACGTCTCCTATGCGGACGAAGACGGCCTCGTCTTCGGCAACGAGAGTTCGGGCGCTCCGGCCTGGTTGCACGAGGAGCTCGGCGCGGATCAACGCATCACGATCCCGCAGGCCAACCCCGACCTGCGCTCGCTCAACCTCAGCACGGCGGCCGGCATCGCCTGCTATGAGGCGTTGCGACAGCTCGGATTCCCGGCGGCGCAACCCTAGCCCCTGGGGAGGACGGACACTCTTGTCCGTCCAGGTCGCGTATCGCGGTTTGTATTCAGAGAGACGGACAAGAGTGTCCGTCCTCCCAGGGGTTTCACTTCGCCCGCGTGCGCAGGCGCAGGGCGGCCTTGACGCCTTTTTTCGCGGGATGGCGCACGGCGTGGCGGATGAGCCAGCGGCGCTCGTCGTTGGCGCCGTCAAGCCAGCGTTCGCAGACCTCGAAGGCGAGCTCCGGATGGTCCTTGGCGATGTCGCCGAGGTGATTGGCCACGCTGCGGCGCACATAGAGATCGGGATCGTCCTTCAGCGTTTCCAGGATGGGCAGCACCGGGCGTGGATCCTGGATGAAGGCCTGGAGACGGCTGGCCCAGGGCAAACGCGGACGAGTGCCCTCGGAGCATAAGCGGCGCACGTGCGGATCGGGATCACGCGTCCACTGCGCGAGCCGTTCGAGCGTGCGCTCCGGCCAGCGATCCAGAAAAGGGCGAATCGAAAACTCCGCGCTGAAGCGGCGGGTCAACTCGTACTGAACCGTCATGGAGACATCGAACGGGTCGCGTCCCGCGTTGTGTTGCGGGTCAAGACCGTACGTCGCCACGTAGGTGACATGCGGCAGATAGAAAAAGCCGGCGAGACCGAAGTCGGTGGTGCGGGCGAGCGGCGGCGTCAACGAGCGGAGGAGCACGGCAACAGCGTCGGCGTAGACCGTGGGAAGGTGCGCCCGCAAGACACGGGCGAGGTGGTGGGCCCGGGCAAGCAGGGCAAGCGGCGCCAGGCCGTCTTCGGCCGCTGTCCGGAAACGTCCCGAGTCGAATGACGGGTCCGCAAACCGGAGGTTGTCGGCGAGGCAATGGATTGCCTCCCGATCAAGCAGCGCGGCGAGCGAGCTGCCCTTGGCGATCGACTGCGGGGCGGGCGGCAGCCGGGGAGGGGCCATCGGCTTCGAACGAGGGCGCGGGAGGGTCTTGGCAGGCATGGGACGTCATCGTAGCACACCCTCCTGACAGCGCCCTGTCAGGAGGGGTTGGCGCCGGCATTTGGCGCGCTCAAATTGGTTCAACGCGGGCAACGGCCGGGTGGGCGTAGCCGTTCCAGAAGGCGTCAAACAACCCCTGATCCGGCCCGCCATCCGCGACAATGAAGCGGAACCGGGCCGTGTAGGGTTCGCCGGGCACGATCGAGAACTCGCCCAGCTGCTGCGGCACGAAGCTGAAGTAGGGCATGTTTGGGTGCAGGCGCACGGGTTGGGGCGCACGGAAGTTGCCGGGATGTCCGAGGGTGACGGTGCCAGCGAAGCCGCCGGGCAGCGCACCGCCCACGTAGCACCAGCGCGCCCGGGTATTGTTGCCCTGAATACGGTCGGTGATGCCTTCGGAGGTCAGGTAGCTGACGGCATCGCCCGGGCCATTCCATGCGGCCGCGCCCCTGAAGCCGAAACCACCGTAGTGATATTCGGGCAGGATCAGCGGGTCGGCCGTCGCCGCCGTGTGCGTGACCTCGAGATCGAACATCCGGACGGGGCGCGGCGTTCCGTCGATGGCGTAGCCCGTGACGCGCCACTGCACGTCCAGTGCCTTGACGGGGGCCGGACCCGAAAGGTCGATCATCTCGTTGCGGGCTTCGATGCCGCCGTGCACGGGTCCGCTCCAGGTTCGGTCGAGGCCGACGAAGTGTTCCGCA
>CAYOSX010000042.1:0-4287 GCA_964406745.1 uncultured Opitutus sp. | reverse complement strand
CGGTCTTCTGGTGCATGTTCCAGAAATCCGGCGACCGCTCCTGAAAACGGGTGCGCGTCCACGGTGCCCAGATGCCGTGGTGATGCGCGTGGTTGGAGGGATAGTCGTCTGTCACGACCTGGCCTGCCGGGGAGACGACCGGATGGAGGTAGCCTGCGCGCAGGATTTCAGGAGGGATGCCTTCGCGCGGCAGACGGGTGCGATCCATGCGAAAATGAAACAAGGTCTGTCCGTGTACCTCCACGACGAGATCACCTGCTGAGGGCGTGACCGAGACGGCGCCGGCAGGAGGATGGCCTTCCGTCAACGTGAGCACCAGGCGTTTGCCGGCGGGCTGCCAGGGAATGACCGCGTTGCCCCGGCTGTTGGCCTCGCGTTGCACCGGATGGACGCGGCCGGCGTCGTCGCGAAGAACGGGCGAAGCAGGACCGTCGGCCGGCAGGGTCAGCGCGACCACCTGGCCCGCGCGGTCGACGTCGGCGGCTTCGATAACGACACGGTAATCACGGGCGTGGGCGGCGGCGGACGCGAGGGCCAGGATCGCCAATGTCTGGCGGAGGCAGCGGGCGGCAAGGAGGGGCGGGATCATCGCAGGAGCAGACAGAAACCGAAGCGTCGTGGCAATGCGTTCGCGGCGCGTGAATTGCAGGCGGTTTACCTTCATGAATCGGGCTAATTCGCGGTTGCGGGGGCGAGGCGGGTGAACCAAACCAGTCGCCGATATGTCTGAAGCGTTTGAAGTCGACGCGAAGCCCGCGGAGGAAACGGACCGCGACCGCCTGTTCACGATGTCACTCGACCTTCTGGTCGTGGCGGGCCTCGACGGCTATTTCAAGCAGGTCAATCCGTCGTGGACCCGTGTGCTTGGCTGGACGCGCGAGGAGTTGCTGGCGCGGCCGATCATCGACTTCGTGCACCCCGAAGATCGGGAGCGCACCATGGACTCGCGGCGTCGGATGGCGGCCACGGGGGCGTTGAGCGGATTTGAGAACCGTTACCTGTGCAAGGATGGTTCCTATCGCTGGCTGTCGTGGCAGTCGACGATGGAGCCGGGGGCGACGACGGTGTTTGCCGTGGCGCGCGATGTCACCGAGCGCCGCCGGGCCGACCACGAGCAGTTCATTGTGGGCAAGCTGGAATCGGCCGGCGTGCTCGCGGCCGGCATTGCTCACGATTTCAACAATCTGCTCGGCAGCATGCTGCTCAATCTGGAGATGGTGACGTTGAGCGGAACGGTCGGCGACCGTCAGCGTCGGCACCTTCAGCAGGCCCTCGATTCGATCAACGCGGCCCGCGGACTCACGGAGCAATTGGTGACTTTTGCCAAGGGCGGGGCCTCCGTCTGTGAGCTCACGGATATCCGCGCAACGGTGAGTGAGACGGTCGCCGGGGCGCTGAGTGGTTCGAATGTGCGGGGCGAGTGCCATTTTGACGACGACCTGCGCCCGGTGGGGATCGATCGCGGGCAGGTGAGCCAGGCGCTGCGCAACGTGCTGCTCAACGCCCGCGAGGCGATGCCGCGGGGCGGCACGGTGCGAATCGAGGCCAGGAACCGCTCATTCGAGCAGCCTCCGGCCGGCGGGTATCCGCCAGGAGACTACGTCGAGATCTCCGTGGCCGACGCGGGGCCGGGTATTCCCGCCGAGGTGCTCGCGAAGGTGTTCGATCCGTACTTCTCGACGAAGCAACGGGGAGACCAGAAAGGGATGGGCCTTGGACTGACCATCGCGCGCGCCGTGTTTCGCAAACACGATGGATTTGTCGAGATTGACTCTCCGCCGGAAGTCGGGACCACGGTCCGCTGCTTTCTGCCGGCCTCGCAACACCTGTTGCACGCGGCGCCGGCGGCGCCTCCTCCGGATCCCGCCGCTTCCTCGCGCGTGCTGGTGCTCGAGGATGACACCAATCTGCGCGGAGTCCTGGAGCAGACGCTTCGGCACCTTGGTTACGACGCGACCATCAAGGAGGAGGGCGGCGCGGTGGTGAATGCCTACACGGAGGCCGCCGCCGAAGGACGGCCGTACGGCGTCGTCCTGCTCGACCTGACCGTGAAAGGGGGCATGGGCGGTTGCGACACGATGGCGGTCCTGCGCTCCCACGCTCCCGACGTGCGTGCGATTCTGATGACGGGCTACACCCATGAGCAGGTCTTTCGCGATTATGCGCAGCACGGCTTCCTGGCCGCCCTCGCAAAGCCTTTTCCCGCCGAGACCCTCAGGTCGGTTCTGGCGCTGGCGCTCGCCGGGGCGTGACCCGGATCAACGCGTTTTGCTTTCGATGCGCGGGTGGGGCGACGTGACCTCGGCCGCCTCGATGTCGATGGCATCTTCCGGGCCTTCTCGACGTACGCCCGGGGTGGGAGCAGGCGTTGAACGCAGGCCGTGCTTTCGTCCAAACAGGCGGTTGGCCAGCATGATGGCCACGGCTGCCAGCGCGACGACGGCTGCGACGGCGAGACCCCCGACAATGAGGGCGATCGCGACGAGGCCGGCGAAGAGGGTCTGAAGCGTGCGCATGGTTTTAGGACCCGCGAGGGTTCCTTAGGTTGCACCCAAGTGGCCGGTGGACGCAAACGGATTGGCGGCTCCGCGATTCGGTTGCGCCCACCTCTGATTTGTGCACCCTCGGAGACTCCCCTGTGGCAGGTGCCGGCTGCGCGCCTCCGCAAACATCCCGGCCAAGAACCCCTCTGTCGCCATGAAGCTGTTTCACCCCGTTGTTTGGTTCGTCCTGATTGCATTGTCCTTCCCTCTGCTTCGCGGCCAGCCTGCGGGAAGCGATTTCATCACCGGCGTGGTCACGGGTCCGGACGGTCCCGAGGCCGGCGTCTGGGTGATCGCCGAGACCAACGATCTCCCGACAAAGTACGTGAAGATTGTCGTGACGGACGACCGTGGGCGCTACGTGCTGCCCGAGCTCCCGCAGGCCGGCTACGATGTCTGGGTGCGTGGATACGGGCTGGTGGACTCGCCCAAGACGCGCTCGGCGCCCGGTGCCGAGCTCAACCTCAAGGCGGTAAAGGCTCCGGACGAGCGCGCCGCCGCCCAGTACTATCCGGCGGGCCATTGGTTCTCGCTGCTGGAGGCTCCCGGCAAGGATGAGTTCCCCGGGACCGGCGCAACGGGCAATGGCATTGCACCGACGATCAAAAATCAGGCCCAGTACCTTCGCCTCATCAAATCCGGCAGCTGCATGGCCTGCCATCAGCTCGGCAACCTCGCGACGCGCGAGTTACCCGAGGCGTTTCGCCATCTCCCGTCCACCGAAGCCGCCTGGGAACGGCGGCTCATGTCGGGGCAGGCGGGGGGCAACATGATTTCCACGCTCAATCAACTCGGCCGCGAACGCACGCTCGCGATGTTCGCGGATTGGACCGACCGCATCGTCGCGGGCGAAACGCCGCCCGCCCCGCGTCGCCCCGAGGGCATCGAGCGCAACGTCGTCATTACCCAGTGGGACTGGGCCGATCCCACTGATTATCTGCACGACCTTGTGACGACGGACCGGCGCAACCCGACCGTCAACGCGAACGGCCTCATCTACGGCGCGCTCGAGCACAGCGCGGACTACCTGCCCGTCCTGGACCCGGTGCGCCATGAGGCAAGTCGCGTCCCGCTCACCGTGCGTGATCCCGCCACGCAGCCCATTTCGCCGCAGATGCCGCAACCATCACCCTATTGGGGCGACACCGTGCTCTGGGATAGCAAGGTGAACGTGCACAACCCGATGATCGACAATCTGGGGCGGGTCTGGATCACCGCAACCGTGCGCCCTCCGGACAATCCCGCCGTCTTCCGCGAAGGCTCCGATCACCCGTCCGCAAAAGTGTTCCCGCTCAACCGCGCGGGGCGGCACCTGGGCGTCTATGATCCGCGGACCAAGAAGTACACGCCCATCGACACCGGCTTCAGCACGCATCACCTCATGTTTGCGGAGGACGAGAACCATACGCTTTGGACGAGCGGCGGCGGCCAGGCGGTGGGCTGGCTTGACGTGAAGAAGTTCGACGAGACGGGTGATGAACTCGCTTCCCAAGGATGGACCCCTCTCGTCATCGACACCAACGGCAACGGCAAACGCGACGCCTACGTCGAGCCGAACCAGCCGGTGGATCCGACCAAGGACAAGCGCATCTCCGCGGGACTCTATGCGGTAGCGCCGGCGCCGGACGGTTCCGTGTGGGGTTCATCGCTGGGGTATCCCGGCGCGATCATTCGCCTCGTGCCCGGATCCAATCCGGCGGAGACCGCCCTGGTCGAGTATTACCAGCTACCCCTTGATGCCAAT
>CAYOSX010000041.1:0-19288 GCA_964406745.1 uncultured Opitutus sp. | reverse complement strand
CGCAAGCGGCTCGACTTCGGCACCGGCACGTTCGGCGACATGGGCTGCCACATCTTTGATCCGGTCTTCGAGGGACTCGCCCTCACCGCCCCGCTTTCACTGCGGTCCGAGGGCCCCGCGCCCGATGCGTGGAACTGGTCCATCAATGCGCAGATCCGCTACGTTTTCCCGGGCACGCGATTCACGGCGGAATCAACGCTGCCGATCACGTGGTACGACGGCGACGCCCGCCCGCCGGCCGACCTGATTGCGATGATCACGCCACCCGAGCTCGACGAGCCCGCGCCGGCCGGCCCCATCACGAACGCCGAGCAACAGCAGGCCGCCCGCCAGCGTGCCCTTGCCCGCCGGATCCCGCTCGACCAAGGCTCGGTCTTCATCGGCACCCAGGGTGTGATGCACCTCCCTCACATCGGAACGCCCCGACTGCTTCCGGCCGCAACGTTCAAGGATCATCCGCTCCCCGAAATCGCAGGCACCCATCACTGGTCCGACTGGGCGGAGGCCTGCGTGGGCAAACCGACGAAGCCTCTCGCGCCGTTCGATTACTCCGGTCCGCTCACTGAAGCCGTTCTGCTAGGCAGCGTCGCCGTGCGGTTCCCGCAAACCACGCTCGCGTGGAACTCGGAGGCACTGCGCTTCGAGAACGAACCCGCGGCCAACGCCTTTGTCCGCCGCGACTATCGCGACGGCTGGCGCGTCGCCGGTCTGTGAACACCGGCGCGCTTCCTCTCGCTCAATCCTCCTCCGGATCTGTCACCACAGTCGTCCGGTTGTCGAGCCGCTTGCTGAAGTCCAGGTCATCGCCGACCCCGACCGTGCCACGCTCGACCTGATACGCCCAGATTTGGAAGTACGAGAGCGTCGCCCCGCCGTAGAGCGTGGAGAATGCGCCGTCGACCGCGTCCAATCCGCTTGCTATCTTGATCCGTCCGATGCGCGGGGCATGAAAGCGCGGGTCCGTGGTGAACCAAGCACCGCCGAGATAAACCTCTCCGTAGGCGTGAAAGTCCATGTGGTTCTCCGGATCGGGCCACCCGATGTCCGGCAGATGTCCGGTCACGTAGCGCGCGGGCAGATTGAAACACCGGTTCAGCGCGACCGCCAGATGAGCGAAATCCCGGCATACGCCGTAGCCGCGCTGCAGCACGTCCCACGCAGAGAGATCGGGGCGGCCCGAGAGGTAACGGTACTCGATGTTGTCATGGATCCATTGGCTGATCGCCTGCACACGCGGCCAGCCATGCTCGACCGTGCCGAATTTCTCCCAGGCGAAGTTCGTCAACTTGTCCGAGTCGCAGTACCGGCTCGGCAGGGTGTAGCGCAGCAGGTCCGGCGGCAGGTCGGCGACCGAAAGCGGCGTGCGATCGGTCAGGTCGTGGTTGTCGGGTTGCGAGGAGATCCTGACGATCGCGTCGTGCCGGACGTGGTTGCTGCCCGAGGCCAGCCGCACGCGGTGGATGCGGTTGCCATGGCTGTCCGTAAACTGCTCCGCCGGCAGGTCCTGCCCCAAGGCGAGCGCTTCAAAGACGATCTCATGGTTGCGATTCACGCAGGGCTCGACGTTCAACAGGAGCATGGCCGACCCGGTGACCTCGTAGGTCAGGCTGCATCCCACCCGCACGGTCATATCGAATTTCGGAGATGCTGAAGGATTCGCCATGCGATCACAGGGCCGCAGAAACCGCGTCGACGCAAATCTCATCGTCATCGCCGTGCCCCATCGCCTGCCCGCGAGGACGTTTGCACGCCGGCGAGGGAGTGCGGGGCTGCCAACATCGTTGCCCATGCTTGCCGCGCGCGCGGTTCGGCATAGCGGTGAGGGAGGATGTCTGACTGGGAGGTTAAATTCAACCAAGGGGTCTGCCTGCCCCAGCTCGATTGGTGGCTCGACGCGCACCGGCCGGTGGCGCGGTCTTTCGTCTCGCACGCACACTTCGACCACCTCGCGGCCCACCGCGAGATCCTCTGTTCCGAGGGCACGGCCCGCCTCATGCGCGCCCGGCTTCCCGCCAACCGCATCGAGCATGTGCTGCCGTTTGGCCGGACGGAACCGTTGACCGGGGACGTCGCCGTGACGCTCCATCCGGCCGGTCACATCCTCGGTTCCGCCATGTGCGCGCTCGCCCATGCCGACCGGGGCACCCTCCTCTACACGGGCGATTTCAAGCTGCGCCGCGGGCGCTCGGCCGAGGGCTGCGCGACGCCGCGGGCCGATACGCTCATCATGGAGACGACGTACGGGCGCTCCCACTACGTCATGCCTCCAACCGGGGAGGTGCTCGCGCGCATCGTCGCGTTCTGCCACGAAACCCTGGAGGACCACGGCGTGCCCGTACTCTTCGGCTACAGCCTCGGGAAAAGCCAGGAGCTGCTCAGCTGCCTGCTCGAAGCCAGCCTTCCCGTGATGCTGCACCCGCAGGCCTTCAAGTTGACCCGGATCTACGCGGAGGCAGGCCTGACCTTCCCTCCGTACCGGGAGTTCGACGCGAACGAAGTGGCCGGACACGTCGTGATCAGCCCGCCACAAGGGCCGGGCTCCGCCTTTTTGCGCAAGATCCCCCGGCGGCGCACGGCGGCGATTACCGGCTGGGCGCTCGATCCCGGAGCGACGTTTCGCTACCAATGCGACGTGGCGTTTCCGTTGTCCGACCACGCCGACTACACCGATCTGCTGCGCTTCGTGGACGCCGTGCGGCCGAAGCGCGTGCTCACCCTCCATGGGTTCGCAACCGACTTCGCGCGCACCCTGCGCGATCGCGGCATCGAAGCGTGGGCGCTGGGCCAGGACAATCAACTCGAGATGCCCCTGCGCCTGACTACGCCCGCTCCGCTCCCCCAGGAAAAGGAGCAACCGGCCGCGCCGGCCGACACGCGGCCGGAGTCCTTCGCCGCATTCGCCGCCGTGGCCGCGGAGGTCGGCTCGGCCACGGGCCGCCTGCGGAAGGTGGCGGCACTCGCGACCTACCTCGGGCGCCTCCACGCCGACGATGCGGCACTCGCCGCGCTCTTTCTCACCGGACGCCCCTTCCCGCAGTCCGACGACCGCTCCCTGAACCTCGGCTGGAGTGCGATCCGCCGCGCAATCCTCGAGATCACCGGGCTCAACGAGGCCGACTGGCGTCAGGCGTATTTGCGATTTGGCGACAGTGGCGAGGCCGCCGGGGCCGTGCTCGCAGGACGCACTCAACCGGCACCCATGACGCTCGGTGAGGCGGCGGCGTTCTTCGATCGCGTCTCCGGGCTGCGCGGCCCGGCCCCCAGGCTCTCCGCGCTGCGGGAACGTTTGCGCACCCTGACGCCCTCCGAGGCAAAGTTTCTGCTCAAGATCGTCACGGGTGACCTGCGCATCGGACTCAAGGAGGGGCTGGTCGAGGAGGCGGTCGCCGCCGCCTGGAATCGTCCGGCCGCCGCCGTGCGCGACGCGCATCTTCGTTGCGGCGACCTGCCGTCGGTGGTCCGCGCGGCCTGCGAAGACCGCCTCGACCACCTCGCGCCGGCGGTGTTTCGCCCGCTGCAGTTCATGCTCGCAAGTCCGGAGCCGACAGCGGAGGCCATCATCGAACGCCTCGGAGCGCCCGTGTGGCTGGAGGAAAAGTATGACGGGATCCGCTGCCAGCTGCACAAGCAGGGCGAACGGGTGGAACTCTTTTCGCGCGACCTGCGCCGGATTACCGACGAGTTTCCCGAACTTGCCCGCGCGGCGCGCACCCTCCCGGGCGACGTGATGGCCGACGGCGAGCTGCTGGCCTGGCGCGACGGACGCGCCCTGCCCTTCGCGCAATTGCAGAAGCGGCTGGGGCGCACGGGCGGCGATGACTTTTTTCTCGGCGAGCAGATCCCCGTTTCGCTCTCGCTCTTCGATCTGCTCTGGATCGACGGCCGTCCGCTCGTCGAGGCGCCCCTCGAGGAAAGACGGGCTGCCTTGGAACGTTTCATGGCGGCGCTGCCCGTTGCGCTCGCCGACACCGTGGTGCTCGCGCCGGTCCGACGCGCCGGGGACGCGGCGGAAATCGAGGCAGCCTTCGCCCACGCACGCCAGCGCGGCACCGAGGGGCTCATGGCCCAGGATCCGCACAGCAGCTACAGTCCCGGACGGCGCGGCCTCGCCTGGTTGAAGTTGAAGAAGGCCTACGCCACGCTCGATGTCGTCGTGACCGGAGTCGAGTATGGCCACGGCAAACGTCGTGGCGTCCTCAGCGACTACACCTTCTCGATCCGTGACGCGGACGACCGCCTGCTCACCGTGGGCAAGGCATACTCGGGTCTCACGGACGCGGAGATCGCCACGTTGACCCAACATTTTCTGGAACGCACCCTCGAGGAGAAGGGCCGCTTCCGAAGCGTCGTGCCGGATGTCGTGCTCGAAGTCGCCTTCGACTCCATCCAGACGAGCGCCCGCCACCAAAGCGGGTTCGCCCTGCGCTTCCCCCGGATCGTGCGTATCCGCAACGACAAGACACCGGCCGAAATCGACACCTTGGAGACCTGCCGCCGCCTCGCAGCGGGCAACCTGTTCGCCGCAAAGAATTCCTAGCGGATCGAACAGCAGGTGTCGCCTGCTCAAAGTGGCATGGGCATCCTGCCCATGTTCGATCGCAGGTATGAGCCGCCCGCCCCTCGCCGACCATGCGCTCGGTGTCAGCCCAACGCATGGTTTGCCATAAACTTAATCCAGCTGTTGGATGCTGGTTATTCGCGCCGGCTCGCGCCCGGCCGCCTTGGAATCTTCAACCCCGTTGTTCCCATGTCCCGATCCCTGGTCCTCGCCTGCGCATGCCTCGCCGTCAGCGCAACCGTCTTTTCCGCAACACCCACGCCGCCCCACATCGTTCTCGTGATGGCCGACGACATGGGCTGGGGCCAGACCGGTTACAACGGGCACCCGCGCCTGAAGACGCCCCATCTCGATGCGATGGCGGCGGCGGGACTCCGCTTCGACCGGTTCTACGCCGGCGCGCCGAATTGCTCCCCCACGCGGGCGACGGTGCTCACCGGCCGGACCAATGACCGCACGGGTACGCGCAATCATGGATACGCGCTCCGCCGTCAGGAAAAGACGCTCGCGCAGGCGTTGAAGGCGGCTGGCTACGTGACCGCCCACTTCGGTAAGTGGCACCTGAACGGCTACTCCGGCCCGGGCGCGCCCCTGCTTCGGGACGATCCGTACAGTCCCTCCGCATTCGGTTTCGACGAATGGCTTTCGACCACCAACTTCTTCGACGTCAATCCGCTGCTTGGACGCAAAGGCGTCATCGAGGAGTTTGCCGGCGACTCGTCGGAGATCATCGTCGCGGAGGCTTTGCGGTTTCTGGAGAAGGCCGCGGCCGACGGGCGACCAACCCTGACGTTGATATGGTTCGGTTCGCCTCATTCTCCCTTCCACGCGTCCGAAGCGGATCAAGCTGCCTTCGCCGATCTCAACGAAGCCTCGCGCCGACACTACGGCGAACTGGTGGCAATGGACCGCAGCGTGGGTGCCCTGCGTACCGGACTGCGCCGCCTGAACCTGCACGAGAACACGCTCGTCTGGTTCTGCAGCGACAACGGAGGCCTGCCCGGCGTGTCCCCAAGCTCGGTGGGCGGACTGCGCGGTTTCAAGAACTCGATGTATGAAGGCGGCCTTCGCGTGCCCGCTCTCATCGAATGGCCCGCGGGAATTCCCCAGCCCCGCACCACCACCTATCCGGCGGGCACGGTGGACATCTTTCCCACACTCGCGGAAATCGCCGGCCTGCCGGCTGACTCGCTGCTCACTCCCGCCGACGGAGAGAGCCTCGCCCACCTGTTCAAGGAGGATTCGACCCAGCGGGACACTCCCCTCGGATTCCGCCATACCGACCGGGCGGCGTGGATCGACAATTCGCTCAAGCTCGTTTTTCCCGACCTGAAGACGGAGGTGTTTGAACTCTACGATCTTGCCGCCGATCCGGGTGAGCGCAACGACCTCGCCCAGGACCGGCCGGAACTTGCGGCGCGCCTCTTGGGCGACTTCCGTCGATGGAACGCATCCGTGGAGGCCAGTGTGGCGGGACGCGATTACTCCGAGGGCCGCGTCACGACGCCCGCCCCGGGCCAGCGCGACTGGCGCCGCTCCTCGGCCGAATACGCGCCTTACTTGGACGAATGGAAGACCCGTCCGGAGTATACCTCGCTCAACGCCCCCGCAGCGAAAACGGCCAAGGAATAGGTCCCGGACTCAGGCCGCTTATCGCGCGAGACGGTTGACCGCGGCGATTTCCCAAGAAGAGTGCACCAAGGGTCAGTTTGGCGGTCACATCCTTACACCGTCCTCCCTTCATCCGCATGACTCACCGCCTTATCCTGCCACTGTTCCTCAGCCTCGCCTCCGTCGCCTCCGCCGTTCCGGATCCGTTCACCGCCTTTTCCGACGGAGAAACCTACAGGTATCGGGTGGCCTGGGGTATCCTTCGCTCCGCAGGCGAAGTCACCATCTCGGCCAGCAAGGACGTGATCGACGGCCGCAAGGTCATGCGCATCACCACCCAGACCTCGTCGCGCGGTCTCGTTCGCGGTCTCTATCGTTACGACGATCAGGGAGAGGTGGTCATCGACCTCGCGACGAGCCGCCTTCTCTACACGAAGGAGCAGAGCGAGGACAAACGCCGGCGGACGGAGAGCCGGACCGATTTCGATTACGAGGCCGGCGTCGCCCGCCATCGGGATACCACGCGTCCCCATCGCAACACCGACCTGCCGATCCCCACGGACGGACTCCCCCTCGATCTCATTTCGAGCCTGGTCGCGCCGCGCGACTGGGCCATGAAACCCGGCGACACGCGCGACATCCTCGTGCACTTCGGACGCGAGTTCTTTCCGCTCACCCTGCACGCCGAGGAGATCGAGGAAGTCTCGACGCCGATGGGACGTTACAACGCTCTTCGCATCGTGCCGCGCATGGACAAGGAGACACCACGCGGAGTGTTCGCGCGCGGGGGTGAGATCAAGGTGTGGATCTCCCAGGACGACACTCCGCTTCCCGTGCGCATGCAACTTTCCCTCAAATACGGCACGGCCACGCTGCTGTTGCAGGAACACACGATCGGAAAACCCGCGACACCGGCCGCGTCAAATTGAGTGAAGCGGCGCCCGACGTCGCATGACGCACATCCTCGTTCTGCGCGGCGGCGCCCTCGGTGACTTTATCGTCACCCTGCCCGCGCTCCGACTCCTGCGTGAGCGATGGCCGAACGCAGAGATCACCCTCGTCGGCAACGCCACCGCGGCGGCCCTCGGACGTCTGGCGGGATGCGTGGACACCGTGCTCTCCCAGCACGAAGCGCGCTGGAGCGCACTGATGGATCGCTCCCCGCTGCCTCCGCGGCTGACGGAATGGCTTGGGCGGTTCGATCTCGTGGTCAACTACTGGCCCGACGACGACGGAACGATCGGCTCCCATTTTCCGCTGCGCGACGGACAACGTTATCTGGCGACCACCGCGGAACCCCGCCTCGCGCCCGCCGCCCGCCACTACTGCGAACCGCTGCGTGCGCTCGGCCTGGAAACGAGTGATTATCGCAGCCGGATCGGGCAACCCGTCACGCGCGGTGCAACCATCGCCGTCCACCCTGGCAGCGGTTCGCCGCGCAAGAACTGGCCGCTTGATCGCTGGCGCGCGCTGCTCGAGCGCATCGATGCGCCCTTCCTGATTCTTGGAGGCGAAGCGGATGAACCGGCCCTGCACGCGTTGTCCTCCTGCGGCGAGGTGTTCGCCTCCCGTCCGCTGCCGGAAGTCGCCGCGCGTCTCGCCGCCTGTCGCGGATTTATCGGGCATGACTCAGGCATCAGCCACCTCGCGGCCGCCGTCGGCACGCCCTGCGTGCTCCTCTTCGGTCCGACCGACCCCGCCATGTGGGCACCGCCGGGCGATCACGTGCGCGTGGTGCGACGCGGACCGGCGCTGGCCGACCTCGACGTCGGAGACGTGCTCGCGATGACGAAACGCCACTTCTTCGCCGACCAGACCGGCCCGGCATAATCGACACCGATGCGAGGCGTGGCCCGAACTGAAGACGACGCAGGACGAAAACCGTCGTCCTCCAGCCAAAGACCCGAGTCCGGCGCGGCCGGCCGCGCGTTCAGCCGTCGGTCGATCTCGAGTGCGCGCGTCAGGCGTCCGGGGCCGGTCACCGTATCCAATCCGCGGATCAAGACGGCCGCCGGGTGGCCTGCCGGCCCCGTGACCAGGTTGAGCAGCTCGTGCATGCCATAACAGAGATACACGTACCACACCCCGCCCGGGGCGAACATCACCTCGGTCCGCGCGGTCCGTCCACGCGAGGCGTGGCAGGCGAGGTCCTCGATCCCGTGGTAAACCTCGACCTCGACGATGCGCCCCCGATCGATGGAACCGTCGGGACGGGCACGGACGAGCAGCTTTCCGAGAAGGCCGCGGGCGACGACAACCGTATTTTTGTTTTGAAATACTTTGGCTTCAATTACGGCCGGCATGGTCTTTGATGGCCGGTCTACGTCCGATGTCGAAAACCGCAACGTCGCAGCTTCACCGCAATCTTCGCCTCTGCACCTGGGATGGCCTCACGGCCACACCGATCGTGTACCTGCTGCAGCCGGGCAACTTCGTCATCGCGGCGCTGTTGACCGGACTCTACCGGCTCCCGCCCGAGACCTACGGCCTGATCGTTTCGCTGCCGTTCTGGGGCAACTTCGCCCAGGCGTTCCTCATGCCTTTCATGGACCGCATCTTTGCAGCCAAGACGGTCACGCTGATCTTCTGTACGTTGCAGGTCATTTGCTGGGGCGCGATGGCCGTTGCCCTGTCCTTCCTGCCTATCGACGCACCTGAGGTAAGTGGCCCGTGGTTCCTCATCTTCTTCACGATCTCGGCAGCGGTCACCGCGTTCACCGGGGTGAGCTGGATTTCCTGGATTCAGGAGTGGGTGCCCCGGCGGCTGCGCGGGAAGTATTTCGGGGCGCGCAACCGGCTCATGCAGTTCGCCCAGATCGTGTTCCTCGTCCTCGTCGGCGAGCTGATCAACCGCCACGCCGGCTCGGTGCGCGCCTTTCAATTCCTCCTCGGCGCCACTGTGGTCCTGCGCGTGGTATCCGTTTTTCTCCAGCACCGCATGCGCACCCACTCGGAAACGGTGAAGACGGAGCCGCATGCGCCCTGGCGCGACGAGCTCACCGTGCTTTTGAAAACACCGGCGTTCCTGTGGTTCATCGGCTACGGCGCGGCGTGGGGCTTTGCGGCCAACTGCTTCGGTCCGTTCTACGCCGTGTTCATGTACGACGAACTCGGCTGGACCGTAAAGGACGTCAGCCGTCTCGTCATCCTCGCCAGCGTGGGCGGCGCCTTGTCGTATCCAGCCTGGGGCGCCCTCGCCGATCGCTTTGGCAACAAGCCGGTGATGCTGTTCTGCATGATCGCGTGGCAGCTGCAGAATTTCCTGTGGTGCTTCCTGCGTCCGGACAATGCCTGGATGCTCTACGGCATGTGGTCCTTTGGCGGAATGATGGGCGCAGGCTTCACGCTCGGGCTTTTCAACATCCAGCTGAAACTCATTCCCGCGAAAGCCAAGACCCTCGCGATCAGCGTCAACCTCGCGTTCACCTCGCTCGTGACCGCGATCGCGCCGGTGGTCGGGGGCGCCCTGCTCGGCCGTTACCTTCAGGCTGACGGCGACTCGCTCTACGTTTATCACCTCGCGTTCATTCTCCAACCGACGCTCGCGCTGCTCGCCTGTCTGCTTCTCGTTCGGGTGCATGAAAGCGCGGCGAGCCCGCTGGCCAGCGTGGTGGGTGCGATGCGAAACATCCGCACACTCAGCGGCATGTTCGGGCTCGGGTTTCTCGCCAATTACATCTTCGTGAAGAACCCGCGGCGTTGATGCCGAAGGCTTGCAGCCAGGGTGGTTTTTTCGCTCGCGACGACGCCTGGGGCGGCATTGACTCCTTCTCATCCGGGAATGACCGCCGCACGGGAGTGGGGGTCTTCCGCTGGAGCCGCTTTTCCCCGAAACCAAACCCTAGGGAGAATGTCCCATCCCCATTGCCATGACCAAGAACCTCATCGTCGTCATCCTCGCTGTCCTGCTCGTGATCGCCGGCATCTTTGGCTACCGCTCTTATCGCGATAGCGTGGAGCAAAAACTCGCCGCCGAGCGGGCCCAGCTCGAAAAGGCGGAATCGGAACGACGCGAGGCCGAGGCCCGTCAGCGTGCGGCCGCCGAAGCCGAGGCGCATCGCCTCGCCGCGGAACGTGCACGCGTGCAGGCCGAGGAGGCCGAGCGCAACCTCGCCCGTCTCCGTGCCGAACAGGCCGCTGCCGAAGTAGCCCGGCTCGCCGCCGAACAGGAAGCCCGACGCGCCGCCGAACAGGCCGAGCGCCTCGCCCGCGAGCGCGAGGTCGCCCAAGGCGAAGCCCGGGCTCGCGCCGAACAGGCCGAACGCGAAGCCGCCGCCGCCCGCGCCGCCCGCCAGGAAGCGCTGGCCAAACTCGCGGCCCTCGAGGAACAAAAGCGCGCCGAAGCCGAGGCTGAAGCCGCCCGCCTCGCCGCCCTGCAACGCGAACAGGCCATGGAAACCGAGAAAGCAGAGGAACGCATGCTCGTCTCGCGCAACGTTCTGCCAAGCGATTACAAACGCCGCCCGCACTACTACATGACCGTCGACCGAATCAACGCCGCCGGCGGCGTTGTCGTCCCGCCCCGCGAAGAGGCGCCCAAAGACAGCCAAAAGGCGCCCTGAGGTGGAACCCCAGGAGCGACGGGCTTCACGCCGCAAGCAAAGCTGTCCGCCTGCCAACGCAGCTTGATTGGCATGTTGGATGTTGGAAGTTGGATGTTGGATGTTGGATGTTCGCGCGCATCGCGCGCGCGGACCGTCCGAATATTTTTCACGTAAGAGAGTTGTGGCGTTACTTGCACGTGCGTTGGCGCGTCCTACCGTGATAACGCCGTGCTTCTTTTCATCTCGCTTGCAATCGCCGGCGCCGGGTCTCCCCAGACCGGACGTCACCCACTGAACGAGACCGCCGCTCCTCGCGCGGCGGTTTGTGCTGGTTCGCGTTGCGCAGGGCCGCGGACCCCGGGGACGGTGGAGGCGGCAACGTGAAACGTTCCCCCTCGTTCCTGTTCGCTCTCGGCATTGTGGCCGTGAGCATGCTCACGTCGTGTTATGATGAGGCATCGCAAGCGCCGATGCCCAACATCACCGCTCCTCCGGTCGAGGCCTTGCAGGCGCGGTTTGGCGGCCTTCCGCTGGTCGAGCGTCTCAGCGGAACCGTCCGCGCCGAGAATCAGGTTTCCCTTTATCCCGAGTTCTCCGGCCGCATCGCCGCCGTCCACGCTCAGGACGGAGACACGGTCACCGCCGGCCAGGTCCTCATCGAACTCGCCGCTGATCAGGTGCGCGAGCAGGTGCGTCAGGCCGAGGCCGGCATGCGCATCGGCGAGGCCCGCGTGCGCCAGGCCAAGGCGCGACTCGCCGAACTCCAGGCTCAGGCCCGCCGCACCCAATCGCTCGGCGACCGCGACCTCGTGAGCGCGCTCGAGCTCGACACCATCGCCGCCCAGGTCGAATCCGCCGCGGCCGACGTCGAGCTGGCCGAGGCCCAGCTCGAACAAGATGCCGCCACCCTCGCCGAGCAAAAGGACCTGCTCGCGAAATCGTTCATTCGCTCACCGATCAATGGCGTCGTCGGCGGGCGCAACGCCGAGGTCGGCATGCAGGCCTCCACCTCCACGCGCCTGTTCACCGTCGGTAATATCGACCGGGTAAAGGTCCGCGTTAACGTCACCGACACCATGCTGCGCTACCTCGAAGCCGGCCAGCCCGCGCGCCTGCTGCTGCAAACGCCGGACGGTTCAGGGGACGCCCTCACTGCCGAGGTGAGTCGCATTTCGCCGTTCCTCAACGAGGTCACGCGCACGACCGAGGCCGAAATTGAAATCGTCAATCGCGGAGGCGTGCTTCGCCCCGGCATGTTCGTGCCCGTCGATATTCTCTATGGTCAAAGCCAGCAGGCCACGCTCATCCCCACGAGCGGCTTGTTCACCGATCCCGACACGGGCGAAGTGGGTATTTTCGTTCTCACGGGTGGTTTCACCCCGCCGGTCGTAACCGAAGGCGACAAGCCCTCGTTGTCCGAACCCACGCCCGTGGAATTCCGTCCCGTCGTCGTGATTGCACGCGGCGCCATGGAGGTGGCCGTCTCAGGCATCGCGTCAGGCGATTGGGTCGTGACGCTCGGTCAGGATCTGCTCTCAACCGGTCGGACGGAGGCGAGGGTCCGCGCCGTCACGTGGGATCACGTGATGATGCTCCAGGGCATGAAGCGCGAAGACCTGCTCGACTCCGTGCTTCGCCCCGATCCGCCCGCGCCCAACCCCGGCAGTTAACTAGACCCCCGCTGCCATGCCCCTGACCGAGACTTCCGTCAAACGACCCGTCGCAACGATGATGGTCTTCCTGATCATCGTCACCCTCGGCGTCGCCGGGTTGCGACACCTGCCCATCGACCTGCTGCCCCCAATCGAGTTTCCGCAACTGACCGTGGTGGTGCGCTACCCGAACGTCGGGCCGGAGGAGATCGAGCAAATCATCACCCAACCGGTCGAGAACGCCGTGGCCGGCGTGCCGGGCGTCGAGCGCGTGCGCTCCACTTCGCGGGAGGGCTCCAGCTTCGTCCGCCTCGATTTCAGTCGGGGCACGAACATCGACGAAGCCGCGAACGACCTGCGCGCCGCCCTCGATACGATCACGAACGATCTGCCGCCGGAGGCCGATCCGCCACGGGTCTGGAAGTTCAATCCGGACAACACACCCATCGTCATCGTGGGCGCGAGTTCGCCGTTCAAGGACGTGCAGGAACTGACCACCCTGCTCGAGCGCGAAATCACCCGAAGGTTTGAACAGATTCCGGGAGTCGGCTCGATCGACGTCTGGGGCGGCATCCACCGCGAAGTACACGTTTATCTCAAACGCGACCGGCTCACGGCGAGCGGACTCACGGCGAGCGACGTCCGCACCGCGATCGGACGCAGCAACGCCACACTCCCTGGCGGCAACGTGGCCACCGGCGTGCAGGAAATCTACATCCGCACCCTCGGCGAGTATTCCAGCGTCGAGGAAATCGCCAATACCGTGGTGACCAACGTGGACGGAACCCCCATCCGCGTCCGCGACGTCGCCGATGTGACCTTCGGCTATGAGGACCTGCGCGAGGTCGTGGAGATCGATGGACGCCCCATGCTGCGCCTCGGCATCCAGAAGCAGACCGGCGCCAACACCGTCGCCGTCGCCGCCGCCATCCGCAACGAGATCGCGCGCATCAACACCGAACGACGCGATGTGGCGCTCTTCGTCGCCTCGGATCAGAGCGTGTTCATCCAGAAGTCGATCGACAGCGTCCGCACCTCCGCGATCTACGGCGCCCTGCTCGCCGTGTTCATTCTCTACGTCTTCCTGCGCAACGGCGCGTCGACCTTCATCATCGCCTTCTCCATCCCCATCTCGATCATCGCGACCTTCGGCCTGCTCTATTTCGGAGGCCTCACGCTGAACCAGATGAGCTTCGGCGGACTCGCCCTCGGCGTCGGCATGGTCGTGGACAACGCCGTCGTCGTGCTCGAGAACATTGTCCGCCATCGAGAGTCCGGGAAGGACGCCAAAGCCAGCGCGCTCATCGGCACCAAGGAGATCGCCGGCGCGATCACCGCCTCCACGCTCACGACGTGCGTAATCTTCATCCCGGTCGTCTTCATGCAGACGATCTCCGGCGTGATCTTCCAGCAACTCGCCCTCGTGGTGGTGTTCTCCCTCGCCTGCTCGTTGCTCGTCGCCCTCACCCTCGTGCCCATGCTCGCGAGCAAGCTGCTCGCCGTCCGCTCCGCGCGCGCCGAACGCGCCGCCCGCCGGCTCGCGTGGGTGCAGCGCGGGTTGCAACGCACCGAGGATGCCTACGCCCGGATTCTCGACTCGGCGATCCACCATAAAAAACGCGTCGCCGCCCTCACGCTCGCCCTGGTCGTCGCCGGCTTCGCCGCCGTCCCGCTCATTCCGGTGGAGCTCGCCCCGCAGTCGGACGCCGACCTCATCGACGTCGATCTGCGCATGGCCGACGGCACCAATATCGCCGTGGTCAACCGTTACCTGCTCGAGCTCGAGCAGATCGTCTACGACCTGCTGCCGCGGGAGCAGGTCGACCACATCACCACCGAGGTCAGCGACGGTCGCGCGGAGGTGGAGATCACCCTCAGCCCCGATGCCACGATCAGCAACTCGGAGCTCGCCGACCGCATTCGCGTCGCCACCGCCGGCCTCATCCCAGGCGGCGAGATGCGCGTGCGCGCGCGCTCCGGCCTCTGGATCCTGCGCCGCATCTTCGGCTCCGGCGGCGATGAGGACGTCGCCATCGAACTGCGCGGCTACGACCTCGAGAAGGCCCAGCAGATCGCCTTGCAGATGCAGGCCGCCATCGAGGTGATCCCCGGCATTGCCGACGTCCGGATAAGCAACCGTGAGGGCCGCTCCGAGGAGAACGTGCTCCTCGATCGCAGCAAGCTACAGGAACTGGGACTCAACGTGCGGGACGTCGCCGAGGCCATCCAGACGAACGTCGGCGGCAGCCGCGCCGGCTCGTACCGCATCGGTGGCGAGGAATACCCGATCACCATCCGGCTCCAGCCCGACGACCGCCGGGGTGTGCAGAGCCTCGACAACATTCCCATCCGCCTGCCGGGCGGCGAAGTCATCCCCATCTCCTCCGTGATTAACAAGCGCGCCGGACGGGGTCCTCCGGAGATCGAACGCATCGACAGCCAGCGCGTGACTTATGTCACCGCCGTCCTCGGCGGTGGCATGCCCCTGGGCGAGGCGGTCAAGCTGATTCAGGAGAGGCTCGCGGGCATTCCGCTGCCCCCGGGTTTCTCGTTGTATTTTGGAGGTGAATACGAAGAGCAGCGCAAGGCCGCCGTGGACTTCCAGCTTTCGCTCTTCATCGCCGTCATCCTCATCTACATGGTCATGGCCGGGCAGTTCGAACGTTTCCTCGACCCCCTGATCGTCCTGTTCTCCATCCCCCTCGCCGTCATCGGCGTCGTGCCCACGCTCCTGCTCACCGGCACCACCCTCAACATGCAAAGCCTCATGGGCGTGGTCATGCTCACCGGCATCGTGGTGAACAACGCCATCGTGCTCGTCGACTACATCAACCTCCTGCGACGCGAGGAGGGAACGTCGATGATTGAGGCCGTCCGGCTCGCCGGACGCCGCCGCCTGCGCCCCATCCTGATGACGACGCTGACCACCGTGCTCGGCCTGCTGCCGATGTCGTTCGGCATCGGCACCGGGGCGGAACTGCAGGCCTCCCTCGCCCGCGTGGTGCTCGGCGGCCTCGTGGCCTCCACCCTCGTCACCCTCGTCTTCATCCCGGTCGTGTACATCGGTTGCTATGGCTTCATCGAGCGCCGCCGCCAGCGCACCGCCGCCAACGCCCCGCGCAGCGCCCTCGCCCAGCCCGGCTAGACGTCATGATGCCTCGAGGGAGGCCCACGCCGTTCGGACCGGATTCTTTACAGGAGGCAACCGAGGCAAGGGAGCGCTTCTTGATCTGCCTCTGTTACCTCCGTTCCCTCCTGTAAACATTGCTTTTCGATTCGTCCCCAAAAGCAATCCACACCCCGTGCGCCTTCATCTCGCTGGCCGCCTCTCTGGGTCCTCGGTGGCCTCGTGTGAATCGCCTTCACGACCCAACGCCGCAACCAGCACGTTCGCACCAAATAAACCTTGCGTGCACCTACCCAAAACTTCTTAGTTCGCCGTTTTATTTATGAAAGCGACCATCAAAACCCAGGGCCAACAGTTCGCTGTCACCGAGGGAGACATTCTGTTCGTTAACCGCTACCCCAACACGGAAGCCGGTTCGACCGTCGAGATCACCGACGTCCTGTCCGCCGGCGAAGGCGAGGCCTTCAAGGTCGGCACCCCTCTCCTCGCGGGCGCCAAGGTCACCGCCAAGATTCTCGAGAACAAGCGCGGTGACAAGGTCATCGTCTTCAAGAAGAAGAAGCGCAAGGGTTACGAGCGGAAGCGCGGTCACCGCCAGGAACTTTCGGTCATCAAGATCGAGTCCATCACCGCCTGAACAACCACTACTTTAAAGGAGATCATTCGTCATGGCGCATAAAAAAGGTGCAGGTTCCACTTCAAACGGTCGCGAGAGCCAGTCCAAGCGACTCGGCGTGAAGAAGTTCGGCGGTCAGGCAGTCATCGCGGGCAACATCATCGTCCGCCAGCGCGGGACCAAGCTTCATCCCGGCAAAAACGTCGGTGTCGGCCGCGACTGGACCCTCTTTGCCCTCAAGGACGGCGTGGTCCAGTTCGACAAGCCCCGCCGCCGCGTCTCGGTCGCCGAAAAGGCCTGAGCCCGTTTCAGTCCAATCCTTTCCAAACGCCGGACCCGCAAGGGCCGGCGTTTTTTGTTTTGCCGCCCCCACGGAAAAACGGCGCTACTCTCACCGTGTCGGATCGTCTCAACGAGTTGAAGCGCCAACGCGCCCTTGTGGCCGGCCACTTGCAATGGCTCGATCAGGAAATCGCCGCCTGCTCACCCGCGGACGCCGCTCCTGCCACATCGGCCACGCCGCCACCCGCCCCCCTCCTCGTTCCCGCGCCTCCTGCGCCGCCGTCGGAGCAGCCGCGCAACACCGATCCCGGGCTCATCCTCCTCCAGGACGAGGAGAGGCGCCGCGGCGAGGTCTCGAAGTCCGGCTGCTGGATCGTCTTTTCAGTCTTATTGCTGCTGCTCGTCGGCTCGGTGACAGCCGTCATCCTGTTCAAGTATCGGTAGGCTCCGCCGCCGTCAGGTATGACCCCGTCGGATCGAGCCGCGTGGGATCGAGCGCCTAGGCACCATCCGCCCGCGCCCACACTTCATTGAACGGGTTCCCCAGCCCGATCTGAATATGGATGTCGCCCTCCACCTTGATTCGGAACCTGCGCACCTGGCCGATGTAGTTTCGGGTCTTTTGCGTGGCGAACTCCACTTTCTGCTCCAATACGTCGCCTTGGAGCCGGTAAGTGCCTCCATGGTGGAAAACGATTTCGCCGGTTTGCGGATCCGTTTGAATGATCTCCCAGCGGCCGGGGGAGAAGATCTTCTGGCGAATGCCAATCCCGGAAGGCCTGCCCGGCGTTGAGGCCTCCGCCAGCACCCACGTGCCCATCAACCGCGCCTCCAGCGGGATCTCAACCTTCGAAGGGGCCGACGGCGCACCATCTTTGGTAAGTGATTGCAACGCGCTTCCACGCGGCGAAGCGTCCGCAGGGTAAGAAGCAAACGCATGACTGCCAAGGCCAAGCGCGATCACGAGACAGAGCATTTGAATCATCATCGGTCAGGTTGAGCAGGTGCAGTCAAGCAGGGGGTCATGCCGTTACAGGTTACAAACTGACCTATGGCTGGCGAGTGTAACATGTAACGGCATGACCCCGTGCCGCGAGGATCCTCGTCTGGATAACTTTACGGGAACACCCCGGCACCCGCTCGGTCTAGCGGACGATAGCATGGAGTTTTTCATTCCGGTGGACCCCTTGGACGACGTGCGTCGCCTCTATCGACAGGCGTGTCTTCATCGGCTCGCAAACGAAACCTCAGCGGCCGCCAAGATCTTGCAGGAGGAGCTTCCTGACCACGTGGCCCGCCTTCAGGCCAGCGATCGGGACGGTCGCTGGACGCGGGAGGTCCTCCAATCCGCCTTCGAGGAGGAATACCGTCGCGTGGTCGACGCCCACGTCGTGGGCGAATGGGTGTTCTCCCGGCTGCAAACCGGCTCCCAGGTGTCTTTCGCCACCGTAACGGCAGCCCCTGCGACCGCACCGGCCGCGGAACCGGTCGCCGCCGCCCGACGTCCGGTGCCTGCGGCCGACTCCGGGGGACAACAATCGATCACCGACATGCTCGATTCCATGCTCGCGCAGGATCGTCCGCGCAAAGCCCGCGCCTGACCCTTTCCAGCCTCGTCCGTCAACCCGCCAGCTCCCATCTCATGACCACGATCACAAAAGAAAAAACCGACACGCTTCCCGCCACCGCCGCCGCCGCCGGCTCCTCGTCCGCCCGCGGCACCCGGCCGACCATCCTCGCCGGTCTCGACTTCGGCACCAACAAGTCGTGCATCCTGGCCGGCGCCGCCGGTGCCAACGACCTCGCCGTGAGCAAGATCGTCCCCACGGTGGTTGGCTACGCAAAGGAGGGCGTCGTCAGTGGAATCATCACCAACAACGCCAGCATTCTCTTCGGCGAGGAAGCCCTCCGCCACATGCTGCACGTCAACCTCGTTTCCCCGATGGAGCAAGGTGTCGTCGCCCAACGCGAACCGGCCCGCGACTTCCTGAAACACCTGCGCGACCTCGCCGACCCCTCAGGCAAGGCTGAGCTGCGCGTCGTCATCGGCGTGCCCGCCAACGCCGGAGAGGATGCCCGCGAGGATATCCGCCAGACGGTCACCGGCCTCTTTGATCGCGTGCTCCTGATTCCCGAGCCTTTCCTCGCGGCCCTCGGTTTCCGCGACGACGCCCGTGTCAACCAGCCCGGCTACGTCGACCCGGTCACCAACTCCCTCTTCATCGACATCGGCGGCGGCACCTCCGATCTCTGCCTCGTGCAGGGTTACTTCCCCACCGTGGAAGACCAGATCAGCATTCCCTTCGCGGGCGACGCGATGGACGAGATTCTCGCCGCCGAGATCGACAAGGTGTATCCGCATAATGGATTCTCCCGCCACAAGGTGCGCGAGCTCAAGGAGGCCCACGCCTACGTCGGCCCCGTCCGCAAACCGATCGACGCCGAGGTGATCGTCGGCGGCAAGGTGCGCTCGATCGAAATCGGCGAAGCCCTCGGCAAGGCGGGCAACGCCCTGCTTGACAAGATTTTCGAAGCCACGCGCACCCTCATCGGCCGCGCGTCCTCCGACTCCGTCGCCACCCTTCTGCAGAACATCATCATCACGGGGGGCGGTTCCCAGATCAAAGGCATCGACACCGTCCTCCAGCAGCGTCTCGTCGACGACGGCTACGCCTCACCGAAGGTCCGCCTCGCCGGTGCCGACTACAAGCGCTACGTCGCCATGGGCGCCCTCAAGGCCGCCCGCGCTGCGCGCGAGAACCAATGGCAGTACCTGCTCGCCTAAGCGGGTCGCACGTCTTCGCCGGAAACCCGTGCGCCTGATCGGGTGCACGGGTGTTCGGCGAACCTTCGCAAATGTAGGAGCGGCTTTACGCCGCGATGGGCACCGTTCGCAAT
>CAYOSX010000040.1:6547-19545 GCA_964406745.1 uncultured Opitutus sp. | reverse complement strand
CCGCGATCCGGCGGCGGCCGCCGAATTGCTCGAAAGGCTCCTCGGCACGAATCCGCCCGCCTCTATGGTGGAGCAACTTGAACGGCTGCTCGCCGCCACGCGTGGACTCCCCGCAGACCTCGAAGTATCTGACACACCGGCACAGACGTTCCTCTGGCAACAGCGTGCCGCCTACCCACCCATGTTGCGTCGCCAAGGAGTCACCGGACAGGTCGAGATTGCCTTCCGCGTCGACGAGGACGGCTTTACGCGTGACGTCCGCATCGTCTCGGCCACACACGTTCAGTTCGGTGCGGCGGCCTACCTCGCCGTCTCTCAATGGCGATTCGACCCACGACGGCGTGAACCTTGGACCCTTAATGACGTCATCAAGGTTCCGGTTCACTTCCGTCTCACCAACTAGCAACCGAGGCCGGAGCCGCAGACACGGTGGCTTCAATTGCCCTCTCTCTCGCTGAAAGCATCTCGGTCAGATCGGCGGATCCTTCGCCGACGCCGAGGTCCGTGCCATAACCGGCAAATCAAGCGACGAACTCAAGCGCCTCTTTCCCCGGACGCAAGCGCCTCGAGGTCGTGCATCAAAACGACCTGGTGTTGCTGTAGTGTGGTCGGCGCGGGCGTATCGCTTCCTGCCATCAGAGGCTTATGTGCAGGAGCAGCTTTACGCCGCGATGGTCACCGTCCGCATGCCGTCGCGGCATAAAGCTAATTGGCTCCCAAGGTCTTCTTACGTGAACCCGCGTTCTGGCTGGTTACATTGAACGCGGCCAACCTTGAACGAAAGCTAGACAGGCCACTTGCCAATCCGATTCACGATGTCAGATTGCACCTATGCCGACCGTGAAAGCGAAACGCCCAAGTGTGAAATCGCAGGCGATCAAGGCGATCCGGACACTTCCAGAGTCATCTTCTTGGGAGGATGTCATGTACCGCCTCTACGTTCGTCAAAAAATTGATGCCGGCTTGGATGATCTCAAAGGCGGGCGTGTCCACTCTCACGAGTCGGTCCAAAAAGAATTCGCTTTGCCGTGACGATCTGGTGGTCTGAGGAGGCCCGCAAGTCGCTGCGTGCGATTAGAACCTATATCGCGCACGATTCAGAATTATACGCAGCCCTGACGACTGCCAGAATCGTGGAGAAAGTCCAGGCGACCGCCCAGATGCCGACACGTGGCCATCGCGTGCATGAGTACCCCGAAAGGGATTTGCGCGAGGTTCATGAAGGCAACTATCGGATCATTTACTCGTTCACGCTGGAGCGACTCGACGTAGTCACTGTCATTCACTTCCGTGAGAAGCTGAAAAAAGGCCGGCTAACCTAAAGTGAAGCAGGCAGCTACGCTGGTGAAGAAGAACAGACGAGCGGCCTGCGTCACGGGTGAAGGTCAAAGTTGGAAGCTGCCAACGTCATGTCTTGAGATGACTTCGGCGAAACATTGCGCTCCGCACGGAGGAGACGGCAGGGGTGAAGACGTGACAAACTTAGTCGGCTAATCAACCTCGATTCATGCGTGGAACGTCTCGAAACCGTCCGCCATCCCCTTCCCCATCACCTACCCAGTTGTCCGGACCTCTAAGGCGGGTTAACAGACGGGCGGGAATTCTGTTTGGTGTTCTTGGTGTAGTGCTTCTCGCCTCAGCCTGCCAAACCCGGTTCCAAGGATGGCCTGCGTTTCCCCATTTTGTCCTCTACCCGAATGGCGTCCCTTTTTCGCTCACGGGCCCGCCTCCGACAACCTTCACATTTGAGGGAGAACAGGCGCCCGATCTCTCTGGGATCAACCAGGATTATTTTTTTCCCGCGAATCCCGAGAGGATTCTGGTTGCTGACGATGCATACCAAGCAGGGCTTTTTGACCCGAAGAATCATAGATTCAAGCCTACCCGTCGACGGCACGTACCTTCTACCGACGGGACTCATGTGCTTGAGATTCACGCCGGGCGGGTTGACGGGCATCCGCGACACATCCTACGGGTCACAGATCACCACGCGACCATCCTGCAGAATCAATGGTCACCGGGCACGTTTGCCGGCGTCTTCTGGTCGCCAGATGGGAAACGTTACGGATTCAACGAGCGGCATCCTGCAAAAGGGGACGCCCACACATTAAAGATATTCGAACTCGAAACGGGAGAAGAGCTCTTGCTCGAGCTGCGATTGGATTCGCTACACGCCTTCTTCCGACCCGATCAAATAAAACAAAGCACATCATACTCGATGCGCCATTGGCTCAGCCCGGATCAGTGTGTCATCTGGGTTCGTGGTCCATTCGATGGGCCATTGCTCGAACCGCAATGGGGATATGAGGCCTTGGTCGATCTATCCGTTTCCTCACCGACGCCAAACGCGCGAATGCTTCGCGCCTTTGTGCGGCGTGAACCAGCAGAGCCATTCGCTGCCCAAAGTCACTAGGCATCCAGGCGGATAGTCGCACGGGGTACTTAGCCGCACCCGCGCCACCCGCTCAATCGCACACGCACTCGTCGAGACAGACGCAGTCGCCGCAGAACTCGATCAATCGCTTGCGCAACTCGGCCCGCGCTCGGTGCAACGTGACACTCGCGCGATTTGCGGAGATTCCGAGTGCGGTCGCAACGCGACCCACCGCTTCATCGTGCAATTCGACCCGGCGCAACAACTCGGCCTGCGCCGGTTTCAGGGTGGGGAGCAATTTCTCGAAACACGCGCACAGGTGACGCTCCGCCTCAGGATCGTCAGCCAGAGCCGCGCTCTGCGACGACCACGCTTCCTCCCGCTGCAACGCCGCCCGCCGGCTGCGGACGTGGTCGATCATCGCATGGCGCAACACTTGGTAGAACCAAGGCACGATCTTCTCGTCATCCCGGATTTCGTCAGCCCGCTGCAACGCCTTCACCAGGCTCGTCTGCAACAGGTCCTCGGCATCCGCCTCGTTCCCCAGCCGCGAAGCAAGGAACGCCCTGAACGCCGCGCGATGCTCCTGAAGCGTGGCTGCAAGTTGGGCTAAGTCGGGCGGGGTCACAGAACGACGTTACCCTGGAATGCGACCACGTAAAGTTTCGAGGGCCGTGCTGACATCCCTACTCGAGACAGCGCCGACGACGAATCTCGCCAGCTTGTTGCAAGTCGACCCCTTGCGCCCGTCCGACCAATCCAAAACCTCGGCGACGGACCGAGCCTTTACGCGCTCGCTCAGCCAAGGGTCGGTGACCTTCCCGCGGGCAATGTCACACAATCGTCACATGCGTCCTTGCGCAGCCCCGTACCGCTCCCCAACGCTCGCGGCCTTCATTTCCCCGCATGATCGGCACAATCCTCTCCATCCTCGGCAGCCTCGGAATGTTCCTCTTCGGCATGAAGATCATGTCGGAGTCCCTGCAGAAGCTCTCGGGAGAACGCCTTCGCACCGTCATGCGGACCATGACGGGAAATCGCTTCGCCGGGATCGGCACCGGGTTCTTCGTCACGTGCCTCGTACAGTCGTCCTCGGCCTCGACCGTCATGATGGTGAGCTTCGTCAACGCCGGCCTGCTCACTCTGGTGGAGTCGATTGGCATGATCATGGGCGCCAACATTGGCACCACCACAACCTTCTGGCTGGTCTCATTCTTTGGCTTCAAGGTCAGCATTTCGGCCGTCGCCCTTCCAATCATGGGTCTCGCCCTGCCCCTGCTCTTCGCCCGGAAGGTGAAGCTGAAAAACCTCGGCGAGTTCTGCATGGGCTTCGGCCTGCTTTTTCTCGGCCTGATGTTCCTCAAGGACTCGGTTCCCGACATCAACAAGAACCCGGAGATGTTGGAGTTCATCAAGGACTTCACCGGCCACGGCATCGGCTCCGTGCTCATCTTCTTCGTCTTCGGCACGATCCTCACGATCATCGTGCAGTCCTCGTCCGTCGCCGGCGCGATTACGCTGACAATGGCTTACAAGGGCTGGATCGACTACCCGACCGCCTGCGCCATCATCCTCGGCGAGAACGTCGGCACCACCATCACCGCGAACCTCGCCGCGCTCGGCGGCAACGTGCAGGCCAAACGCGCCGCCTTCGTCCATTTTATCTTCAACATCATCGGGGTCCTCTGGGCCATCGCGATCTTCGGGCCGTTCACAAACTTCGTGAACAGCATCATTCCCGGCGACGCGATCGATCCGACGAACATCCCGGTCAACATGGCCGCCTTCCACACCCTCTTCAATGTGCTCAACACGTCGTTGCTGGTGGGCTTCATCCCTCAGCTGGCGCGCCTGGCCGAGCGGATCGTCAAGGATCGGATGACGCCTCAGCGCGATCACGTCACCTATGAGTCCCCTCTCGTGCCGCACACCGGCGAACTCAACCTCGCCGAGGCCGAGCGCGACGTCGAACGCATGGGCGACATCACCCGGGAACTTGTCACCGGCTTCGTCGATCTCTTCCAGAATCCACCCGAAGACATGGAGGAGCGCGTCAAGGCCCTCAAGGCCCTCGAACAGGAGAGCGACCGCCGCGCGTACGATACCACCAGCTACCTGCTCCGTTGCACGTCGGGCGGCGTGAGCGACGCAACCATGGCGAAGGTCACCTCCATGCTGCGTGTCGTCGCCGAACTCGAGGACATCTGCGATTGCGGCTACCGCCTCGTGCTGCTCGCCGAGCGCAAACATCGCAAGCAACGCCAGCTCCCGCCCGAGACCAACAAGCAGGTGCGCGACTTCTCCCAACTCGTCCTCCAGTTCATGGACTTCTACTCCAGCCGCCTTTCCACCGGCGTGCCGGTGGGCGACATGGAGACCGCCTATCAACTGGAAAACCTGATCGACAGTTTCCGAAAAAACCTCCGCCGCGAGTCCATGCAGCGCATGCGCACCAGCGGTGATGTCGTCAAAGCCGAGATGCTCTACATCGACATCATCAACAACATGGAAACCATCGGCAACCACTCGCTCAATATCCTCCAGGCCCTGCGCCACGGCGGCTCATCTTGACGAGAACCCGCCAGGTAACACCGTAGGCCCCATGCGGACTACGATATTACTGGAGGACGATCTGGCGCGTCGTTTTCAAGAAACGGCCCGCAAACGAGGTCAAAGTCTGAGTGCTTTTCTGTCCGAGGCAGGCAAGGCTGCCCTTGAGGCTCGTTCTGGGCCGAAGGAGCCGTTCGACCTGATTGTCGAGACGAGTACCGGACCCGTCCCCGGCGTCGATCTCGACCGCACGAGCGCCCTCCTGGCCGCCGAAGACGAAGGCCGTTACGGCACTCGCTCATGAAGCTTTGCCGCGCGCGGGAAACCAATGCGTCGTCCGGTTCGCCAGGCGCACCAGCGCCAGCATCACGGGCACTTCGACCAGAACCCCGACGATCGTCACCAGCACCACCGGTGACGACGCGCCGAACAGCGTGATCGCCACGGCCACCGCCAGTTCGAAGAAATTCGACGCACCAATCAGGCCGGCCGGAGCCGCCACATCGTGGCAAAGCCGCAGCTTCCGCCCCGCCCAATACGCGATGAAGAAGATGAGCACCGTCTGGATGATCAACGGAACCGCTATGAGCAGAATGTGCAGCGGGTTGCCCAGGATGACGTCGCCCTGAAACGAAAAGATCAGGACCAGCGTCAGCAAGAGCCCGACCATCGTGGATTCGTTGAACTTGGGGATGAACGTCTGATGGAAGTAACCGGCTCCCTTTCGCTTGATCACGGCACTCCTCGTCCAGATCCCTCCGGCGAGAGGAATCACCACAAACAGCACCACCGAAACCAGCAGCGTTTCCCACGGAATGCTGACGCCACCCACACCCAGCAGCAGGACCACAATGGGGGTGAAGGCGATGAGGATGATCAAGTCATTGGTTGCGACTTGCACGACCGTATAGGCGGGATTGCCCCGCGTGAGATGACTCCAGACAAAGACCATCGCCGTGCACGGCGCCGCGCCGAGCAGAACGGCACCGGCGAGATAATCCCTCGCCAGCTCGGTCGGAATGAGCGCCTTGAAGACCACGAAGAAGAACAACGCCGCGATGCCAAACATCGTGAAAGGCTTGATCAGCCAGTTGACCACCCACGTGAGGTACAGCCCCCTCGGCTCCTTCCGCACGTTTCGGATGCTGGTGAAGTCCACCTTCATCATCATCGGATAGATCATCAGCCAGATCAGCACGGCGATCGGGATGGAAACCTTCGCGTATTCAAAGCGCCCGAGAAACTCCGGCACCGCCGGGAGGAATCGCCCGATCAAGACCCCCAGGACCATGCAAAGCACCACCCACACCGTGAGGTTCCTCTCGAAGAAGCTGATGCCCGCACCGGAATCGGAATCCGTTTTCACGAGAATGATATATTCCCCCCGCGGCATATATCGCAAGCCCCATGATGGGCGCCCGTCGAACCTCCCTCCCCGCGGTCAGTCTCCCTCCGGCTTGACCGTTGCCGCCGCCAGTTTGTCCGCATGCAGGGCCTCGCGCGGCAGTTTCAACGCCGCCAGGGCCGCGGCCAGCGCGAAGGCGAAGGCGCCCCAGAGGCAGCCGGCAAGGCCTGCCGTCTGGTAGAGCACCCCCGACAGCAGGCATCCGACGAGCCGTCCCGCCGCATTCGCCATGTAGTAGAAGCCGACATTGAGGGCCACCTTGTCGCCGTCGGTGTAGTCAAGAATCAAATACGAATGCACCGCCGAGTTCAGCGCAAAGACCGCCCCGAACAACGCAAGTCCGCCGACGATCATCGGACCGGCGGGTATTCCCGCCGCCAGACCGATCGGGATCATCCCGGCCGTCACCGCGAGGATGAAGGCGATGACCGCCGCCATGCCCCCCGCCGGCACCCGCCCGCGCAGGATTACCGGGGCCGCCCCCTGGATCACGCCATAGCCAATCACCCAGAAGGCCATGAAGGTGCCCACCTCCGTGAAGCTCCAGCCCAGCACGCCGCGCAGAAACACCGGCACGCCGACGACGAACCAGATGTCGCGCGCGCCAAAGAGAAAGAACCGCGCCACGCACAGCACGTTAATTTCTCGACTCTTCGAGAAGAGCTCCTTGAACCCGGCCTTGCCTTTCGCCCTGCCCATGCCCTGCGGTAGCGCCAGCCAGGTCCCCGCCCAGACCACCGCCAGCACCCCCGCCATGATCCAGAGCGCCCCGGCAAACCCCGCCACCGCGAGCAAAAGTCCACCGACAAAGAAACCCGCGCCCTTCAACGCGTTCTTTGATCCGGTCAGGAGCGCAACCCAACGAAAGAGCGCCCCGCGTGCGTCCGCCGGGACCAACACTTTGATCGCGCTCTTCGAACTCATCTTCGTGAGATCCTTCGCGATCCCCGAAAGCGCCTGCGAGACCATCACCCAGGCGACCGAGGCGACCTCCGTCCAACGGGGATCCAGCAACGCCAGCATCGCCAGCGCCGCCACCTGCAGCCCAAGGCCGGCCACCAGCGTGACACGTAATCCCATCCGTGACGCGATCCACCCACCGAGCAGGTTCGTGACAATGCCGAAGAACTCATAGAGCAGGAACAGAAACGCGAGCGTCACCGGCGAGTAGCCGAGATTGAAAAAGTGCAGCAGCACCAGCATCCGCAGCGCGCCATCCGTCAACGTGAAGCCCCAGTAGGCGCCCGTCACGAGGAGATAGTTGCGCCAGTTCATGCTCTGCCAGTTCCCCCGTGACCCAGGCATTCCTGCCTGTGTTTATGGAACGAATCCACCGAGCCCACAGGCAGGAATGCCTGTGTCACGCAGACCGCCCGAGATGCGCCCATCCTGCTCACCCGAGTGACGCCGCCACTTTCCGCGCCAGCTCCGCCATGCGATTCGAGTAACCGCACTCGTTGTCGTACCACGCGTAGATCTTCACGAGACGGCGGTTCACCACCATCGTGGAAAGCGCATCGACAATCGCTGAGCGCGGATCCCCTTTGAAATCGATCGAGACCAGCGGCCGCGTTTCGTAACCGAGAATACCTTTGAGCGGACCGGCCTCACTCGCGGCCTTCAGCAGGCCATTCACCTCGTCCACGGTCGTGTCCCGCTTCACATTGAACACACAATCCGTGAGCGAACCCGTGAGCAACGGCACGCGGATCGCATGCCCGTTCAGCTTCCCGAGCAGCTCCGGGTATATCAGGCCGATCGCCGTCGCGCTGCCCGTGGTCGTCGGAATCAGCGACAATCCCGCCGCCCGCGCCCGCCGCAGGTCCTTGTGCGGCGCATCGACGATCGTCTGCGTGTTGGTCGCATCGTGCACCGTGGTGATGGCACCCTGCTCGATGCCCAGACCTTCGTGAATGACCTTCACGATCGGGGCGAGGCAGTTGGTGGTGCACGAAGCCGCCGTCAGCAGGCGATGCTTCGCCGGATCGTAAAGCCCGTCATTCACCCCCATCACCAGGTTAAGCGCTTCGCCTCCCTTCACCGGCGCGGCCACGATGACCTTCTTCACGCCCTTCTCAAAAAAGACCGCAAGCTGATCCGGGGTGCGAAACTTGCCCGAGCACTCCAGCACGACATCGACGCCGTGGTCCGCCCACGGCACCTCCGCCGGGGCGCTCTGACCGGTGACGGCAACACGCCGGTCGCCCACGCGGAACGCGTCGCCGTCCGCGACCGCCTCCTGTGACCAGCGTCCTTGCACCGAGTCGAAGTTCAACAGATGCGCGCACGTCGTCGCGTCCGCCTTGGGATCGTTGACGAGGACCCAGTCGAGCTCCGGCCAAAGGGCGGACACACGAAAGACCAGCCGCCCGATGCGACCGAAGCCATTGATTGCGATGCGGGTTCTTCTCATAGGAAATATCGACGCTCATCCCCCGTCCGAAGGAGGCACATTGTAGGAGCGGCTTTACGCCGCGATTGATTGACGTAGAGGCAATCAACACCGTCCGCCTGCGATCGCGGCATAAAGCCGCTCCTACAACTGCTGGTGACCACGTGGCGCATGGGGAGGCGAACCATTTGGGCTAGACGCGCGCACCACCGGCCGGCGAGCAGCTCAAGTCGAGACGGGCGAGCCGCTCGCGATCTCGCCGGAGCCTGGCCTCGTCCGCCACGAACGCCCGAAGCAGCCCCAGCACAGGGGGCTCCGGCTCGACAAGCGAATACACCATCCATGTCCCGCGGCGGCGCGCCACCACCAGCCCGCGCGCCCGCAACACCGCCAGGTGTTTGGAAATCTTCACCTGCGGCTCCCGCAGGACCGTTTGAAAATGGCACACGCACAGGGGCCCAGGCTCCAGCAGCGCAAGCAGACGCAGACGGGTCGGATCGGCCAAGGCCTGGAGCTGACGCACGCTTTGCATCGGCGGATATTCCTTAAGGGGTATATATCTGTGCAATCAAAAACCCGCATGTCACCAAATCCCACCAGTACGCGGGTGGTGAGTGCAGGAGCGCACCGTCCCCTTCAGGCCTCGCGCTCCAGCCGGTCGATCACCTGCTGCAGGCGGCCGCGCACCCGCTTCGTTTCCACCGCACTCCACGCCCGCAACACGGGCAGCCAGCTCGCGTCCGACTCTCGCTCCAGCCGGTCGATCAGAATAAACACCGTGTCATGGTTTCGATTGGGAGACTCCGACATCAGGAACGACACTTTGAACCCGTCTCCCTTCGCCACGGTTTGCTTCTGCCCGCGCAGTTCCTCCAGCCACGCCTCTATGGTGAACGCCTTCGCCTTCTCCAGCCCTTCGTCCGTATAGGCGATCAAGGGCAGTCCTTCCCGCGTACGTGCGAAGCGCAGCCATCCTCGATGAAAACAGGTGTCGATCTTGGCCAACACTTTCTCCTCGGGCCTCCCCTGGAAAAAGCCGTGTCCCGGGCGGTCCTCCACGCCCAACCGCCGCACCTTCTCCGCACGACTTCCCCGGAGCGCCATCATCACCGAGGTCCGCCCTGCCACGCCGATCGCCGCATCCACGATCGCGAAAATTGCGCGTTCTTCATCGCCCGACAAGGGAACCGGCCCGGTCAATTCGACGTAAGGGCCTCGTCGATCCCGCCTGTTCCTGTTCCAGCCTCTCATGCGAGGGTCTCGTAAACACCCGGCGAGGAATTTTCAAGATTTCCCAAGTCCGTCGGCTTGAATAGCACCTGACGGGGTTTACCGGAGGTCGCAGAGGACGCAGAGCCGGATCTCAGGTCCTGATCTGCGGCCTTGTGCCCAATGTCCGGCCCTTTTGTCCGGCGGCGGTCTTCGCGTTCATGGGAAGGTCATTGTATCTGAATACTGGTTACACTCCATCCGCCTCCGGGCTTGCCCCTGCGGGCGACACCGGCATGCTCCGCCCATGGACGCGATCATCGATTTCCTCAATCGCCAGTTCGAACTGGGAAGCCTGCGTGTCTCCGTGATCTCGGTCCTCGTCGGACTGGCGCTCATCGTGGTGCTCACCGTGGTCGTGAAGATCATCCGCCGGGCCCTTCGTGATCGGATGCTGCCGCGCGCCGGACTCACACCGGCCGTCTCCATCGCCGTGTCCACGCTCGCGAGCTATGTGCTCATGCTGCTGGGCATCCTCGTCATCCTGCCGGTGATGCTGCCTGGGTTCAACCTCGACACCCTCTCGCTCATGCTGGGAGCGGTCTCGCTTGGGATCGGCTTTGGCCTCCGCAACATCGCCGATAATTTCATGAGCGGCCTGATCCTGCTCGTGGAACGTCCGATCAAGGTCGGCGACCGGATCGAAGTCGGCGAACTGGAGGGAGCGGTGATCGGGATCCGGGCACGCAGCACCACGGTGCGGACGAACGACAACGTCGACATCATCGTGCCCAACTCGGAGTTCGTCTCCAATCGCGTCACCAATCTCAGCCACAACGACAACCTTGTCCGCTTTCGCCTCCCCGTGGGCGTGCACTACAAGAGCGATGTCCACCAGGTGGAGGCCGCCCTCCTCGCCGCCGCCAGCGCGTCACCGGATGTCCTGTCCAAGCCGGAGCCACAGGTTCGCTTCATGGGCTTCGGCGACTCGTCGCTGGACTTTGAACTTCGCGTCTGGAGCGAGTCCCTTTTTGATCGCCCGAACAAGCTTCGCAGCCAGGTGAACTTCAAGATCTGGGACGAGTTCAAGCGCCAGGGAATCGAGATTCCCTATCCGCAACGTGACATCTACGTGAAGGAGTTCCCGCAACGCTCTGCTGAAGACGAGTCCGGCGCCTAAGAGCAAGCGGCCGCGGCTTGCCGCCATTCTACCGGTCGGTCAGCCTCCGGTCCGTTTCGCGAGAAATGCTCCCCCTCGTCTTCAAGCTCATTGGCGGCATCGGTCTGTTCCTGCTGGGCATGGTGCTGCTCACGGACGGCCTCAAGGCGTTCGCAGGCGAGGCCCTGCGCCGCGCGCTCGTGCGCTTCACGGGCACGCCGCTCAAGGCCTTCACCTCCGGCGCACTGGTCACGCTCATGGTCCAGTCCTCGAGCGCCACGACCGTCACCGTCATCGGCTTCGTCAGCGCCGGGTTGCTCGCCTTTCCCCAGGCTGTCGGCGTCGTGATGGGCGCGAGCCTCGGCACCACCGGCACGGGATGGATCGTCTCGGTGCTCGGCCTCAAGGTGAGCGTTGGCTTCTACGCGCTGCCCGTGGTGGGAATCGGCGCCTTTATGCGGCTGCTCGGAGGCGGACGCTGGCGGAGCCTGGGGTTTGCCCTCGCCGGATTTGGAATCATCTTCATCGGCATCGAGAGCCTGCAGGAGGCGATGGAGGGCCTTTCCGGTGTGCTGCGTTTGCAGGAACTGCCGTCGGGCGGGTTTCTGGGACACCTGATCGCGATGGCGATCGGCGTCGTGCTCACGATCGTGATGCAGTCGTCCAGCGCGGCGATCGCCACCACCTTGACCGCCTTGCATGCGGGTTCGCTCAACTTCGAACAGGCCGCATCCCTCGTGATCGGCGCCGCCATCGGCACCACGGTCACCGGAGCGCTCGCCGCGATCGGAGGCAGCGTGCCGGCGAAGCGCACCGCCCTCGCCCACATCCTGTTCAACCTTTCCACGGGCCTGATCGCCTTGCTGCTGCTCCCCCTCTTCCTGCACGGCATCGCCTGGGCCCAGACCAACCTCGGACTCGACCCGGGCGCCACCAGCCTCGCCGCCTTCCACACCGCGTTCATCGCCGCCGGCGTGCTCGTTTTCCTGCCCTTCGTCGGAGCCTTCTCCCGCCGGATTGAACGCTTGCTGCCCGAGCACGATGACTCGCCGACCCGTCACCTCGACGATTCGCTCCTCCAAGCCCCGTCGATCGCCCTCGAAGCCACCCGGCGCGCCCTGCGCGAGACGGCCGTCGACTTGGTGACATCCCTCGATGTCGTCCTCTCCCCCGACGGTCGTACGCGCGACCTCGACATGCAACGTGGGCGCATCGCCGGATCATTGGATCGTATCCAACAGTTCTTTACGCGTATTCCTCCCGTGGGTGCGGACGAGCCCTTATCCCAGCTGCGCGTCGGCCAGATGCATGCGATCGACCACCTGACGCGCCTGCTTTCCCGACTCGAACCGTCGGATAACGTCAGGCTTATCCTTGCCGATCCCCGACTGAAACCGACGGTTGAGATCGGACGCTCCGTGCTGGCGCAGGCCGCCGCCGGGCTCGGAGAGAAGCCGCCGCCGGGCTGGCTCGCGAAGGTCGCTGCCAGCGCCGCACACCTCGCCGATCTGCGGCGTCAGGAACGCCCCAAGGTGCTCAACGCGACCTCCGGAGGAACCTACGCGCCCGTCGAGGCCCTCGAGGTGCTCGATGCGATGCGCTGGCTCGATCGCGTGGGCTATCACACCTGGCGCCTAAGCCACTACCTCGACGCCAATCTCACCTCCGACGCAAAGGCATCCTCCACCACCGACGCCCCCCACCCCAATCCTGAACAAAATTGACCACCCCTGCGGCAAAAAGACCGCAATCGTGCCCCTAACACCACTTGGCACGGGCAATGCTTTACCAAGAGTACACGCAATTCCCTGTTTAATCAGGGTCTTGGGGTAACATGGATGCCGGTCGATCCGGCATAGAAAATAGTGGGCCCGCCGTAAGGGGTTTCGGCGGGCCCTTATTGTTTACC
>CAYOSX010000040.1:0-6447 GCA_964406745.1 uncultured Opitutus sp. | reverse complement strand
CATAGAAAATAGTGGGCCCGCCGTAAGGGGTTTCGGCGGGCCCTTATTGTTTACCAGCCTGAAGGCGTCTGCCGTCCCTTTGCGAAGCGGGCGCAGGGACGCGCCCGCCCGCCGCGGTAGATCAAATCATGACCAATCCAATGGCCCCGAGCATGAGCAACGCGCCCGCCAAACGCCGGCGCAAGACCGCCGCCCCGAGGTGCTGCTCTTCGTTCCTAAACCAGTGTCCGATCAACCAGACCGCCACCACGCTCCAAAGGCCGCGGGAACTATAAACAACATTCATGGCCGTGACATCTCCGTAGGCGGCGACCGCGTACGTCATGCCTGCTGCTTGCAAGGCGAGCGCCACCGCCCCCGGCAGCAGCCAGTTCCACGCGGGCCGCGGAATCTCCCGCAGGGGCGCACGGAAGAAGGGAATCAGGGCAAAGGCGAACAACGACAACGCCCAGAACAACAAGGGAAGAAAACGCCCCACGCCCCAGACCGGCGACCATTTCTGAATCAACACATCCGAGAATGCAAAGCTCGCCGCTGCCAGCGTGGCTGCCAGCACCGTCATGCCCACCTTCCGCCCACCTTTCCCGCCGCCTCCGTTCAACAACACGATCGCCCCCGTGCTCAAGCCCGCGGCGATCCACCACTTCAGCGGCACCGGATCCGCCAGCAGCACCGAGCTCAACAGCGCCACCATGAGAATCTTCAAGCCGAGCACAGGCGTTGCTACCGACACGTCACCGTTGATCGCCCAGAACGTGCACACTTGTCCGGAGAAAAACAAAGCGCCGACCAACGCCGGCTGCCACAGCATCGTCGCGGGCTGGCCCGGCCCGCCCAACAGCCACAGGGGTGCAAAACAGATGCCCGTCGCGATATTCGCCACGAACGTCGTGCGCCAAAGCCCCACACCGTAAAACGCCGAGCGTTTCACCAACAAGACGGCCACCACGTAACCCACGCTGGACGCGAGAGGCAGGAGCAGGTGCGCCGGAAAATTCATGCCCGCGCAGGCAATCACCGCATAGAGGTGCCGTCCACCCTTGAAACGGTTTCAAACCTGGGAGGACGGACACTCCTGTCCGTCATTCCGTCCCTCAGCCGCCGCGCCTGCCTGCCGATCCCGTGACGGACAAGAGTGTCCGTCCTCCCAGGACTATTTTCCCGCGCTCAGCCCAAACCGCTCAGAGCAGGGTCGTAACCAACCGCTCGTACTCCTCCGCCGTCATTGCACCGATCTTGCGGTGGCGGATCTTGCCTTCGCGATCGATGAGGAACGTGGTCGGAAGATACTCCACACCGCCGAAGGCATCCGCCACCTCGGAGTCTCCGATCAGCAGCGGGTAATTGATGCCATGCTTCTCGGCAAAAGGCTTTACGACGGCCGCACCCAGGCGATCCATCGAGATCCCGACCACCACCAGGCCTTGGTCGGCGTACTTCTTCTGAAGGGCGATGTAGCCAGGAATCTCCTCAAGGCACGGCGCACACCATGTTGCCCAGAAGTCGACCACGACGACCTTCCCCGCGTAGGCCGCGGATGACACCGGGCTTCCGCCGACGTCAGGGAGGCTCCAGGCGGGCGCGGCGCCCAGTTGCTCGAGCGAGACCACGGGGTTGCGCACGGCGACGGCACGGTCCTTGCAACCGGCCAGCCCGATCAGCAGCAGGAGCATCGCCATCAAAGAAAACCGGCCCGTTGTCATCTTCATGGACGTAAGAGCCCCCAAACGGCGTTCTCTTCCCGTCCGCCGAAAATTCCAAGCCAGCCCAGTATTCTGTCACACGTCACATGTCGCATGTCCAACGTCGCCAGCGGCTCCACTGCGCGGAGCATATCACGTCTCAAAATAGCCCGCTCCGGCGGGCCGGTGCTGACATTAGACCTTCCGACTTTTGACCTGTGACGGACTACTAGGCACCCAAGGCGGGCAACTCCTCCGAAAGGACAGCGACGAACTTCTTCATCGCGGGCGTGAGCACCCGGCCCTTGCGATGGAGAAGCGCAAGCGGGCGGGTAAACTCCGGCGCCTTGAGCGGCACAATCGCCAGCGTGCCCAGCCGCGCCTCTTGAATGACCGTCGCCTCAGGGACGATCGAGACGCCGTGACTGATTTCCACGGCCCGCTTCACGGTCTCGATGTTGTCGAACTCCATCACCGGCTCGATCTCGAGTTTGTGGTCGCGAAAGATCTGATCGAGCGCCTTGCGCGTCGGGATGTCGGGATCGAAGCTGATCAACTTCTGCCCCGCGAGTTCCTTGATCTCCACCTCGGTCCCCCGGCGCGCCAACGGATGGCCGGGCGGTGTAATCAACACCAGCCGGTCATTACGGAACGAAATCGCCTCGATCTGCCGCTGCTTGACGGGAAACGCCACCAGGCCGAAGTCGACCGAGTTATGCAAAATGTCCTCATAAACGAGGTTCGACCGACGGTACTCCACCCGCACGTTGACCGAGGGAAAGGCCTGCAGGAATTTTTTGATGTACGGAGGCAGCTCGTGAAGGCCGACCGAATAGATGGTCGAAATGCGAATCGTGCCGCTGATCACCTTCCTCATCTCCTGCAACTCGCCCTGCAGCTTGTCATAGGTGAAGAGCACGGTCTTCGCCGCCTCATACACCCGCTGGCCTTCGCGCGTGAGCTGAAATTGTTTCTGGCTCCGATCGATCAGCAGCGTCTTGAAATGCCGCTCCATCGCCCGAGCCTGCTGGCTGACGGCCGATTGCGTGATTCCATTGATCTTGGCCGATTTTGAGAAACTCTTCGTTTCAACGAGGTCGGCAAAAATTTTGAAATTCTCGATTTGCATGCGTCTGAAGCTGAGGCGCGGACTATAATTTTCACTTATTCTCACGCAACCCATTAAACCGCCTTTTAGGACAAGTTCATCGTTTGCATGATCACGTACGACGAATTCGCCGCCCGCGCCGCTTCGGTGCGTCAACGTATTGACGACGCCTGTCGCGCCGCCGGCCGCGCGCCAGGCGAGGTCGAGTTGCTCGCGGTCACCAAGACGCATCCGGCCGCCGCCGCCGAATATGCCGCGCGTCTCGGCTTGCGCGCCGTCGGCGAAAACCGCGTTCAGGAGGCCGCCGCCAAGCGACCGCTCTGCCGCGCCGCGATCCAGTGGGAGCTGATCGGTCACTTGCAGTCGAACAAGGCGAAGCTTGCGGCCGAATGCTTCGATCGCGTGCAAAGCGCCGACAGCGTGAAGCTGCTCACCCTGCTCGACCGCGCCGCCGGCGAGCGCGGGCGCACGCTCGCGGTGTTGTTGCAGATCAACGCCGGCCATGACCCGGCGAAGTTCGGCGCCGAGCCGGAGGACGCGCCTCATTTGCTCGAGCACGCATTGTCCCTCAAGCAACTCCGTGTCGACGGACTCATGACGATCGCCCCGCTCTCCGAGGATCCGTCAGTTGCCACCCGCACGTTCGAGAATTTGCGCACGATTCGCGACAACCTTGCGGCGCGCTTCGGGACACCCTTGCGCGAGCTTTCGATGGGCATGAGCGGCGACCTCGAGGAGGCCGTGCGCGCCGGCAGCACCCTCGTGCGCATCGGCACTGCGCTGTACGGCGCGCGGGAGTGAGCGGCGCCCGCGGATCCGGCGACTGCGCAGCGCGCGCCCGTTCCTCGCGGACGCTTTGCCCGCCCTTTGTCACGCGCGAAATCGCTCCGCCGCGCACCTTTCCGGATTGCGAATGAAGGCGATTGATTTTCCTTCGAGAGCGTGGACTCCAAGGCACCCGACCCCGTCAATCGCGAGGCCCTGCTGAGCCTGCTCGACGACACGAGCCCCACCGTGCGCCGGGCGCTGCTGGCCCACTTCACGTCACTTGGTCCCGCCGCGGAAGCCTTCCTGCGCGCCGTCGCCGGCGGCCAGCATCGCCCGCTCGCCTGGCACGCCCGCTGGTTTCTCGACGAGCTCAAGTTCACCGATCCAGTCGCGGAGTTTCGCGGTTTCATTCGCTCACTCAACTACGAGCTCGAGACCGGCGCCTTGCTGCTCGCCCGCACCGTCCGTCCGGACCTCGATGCGGGACGTTGCTGCGACCTACTCGATACCATCGCCGCGCGCTGCCGCGAACTCATCGTCGAGCCCGCCTCTGCCCGCGAGAAGTGCCGCGTGATCAACCGCGTGCTTTATCACGACGAGGGTTTCCACGGGAACGTCGAACAGTACAACGATCCGCTCAACAGCTTTCTCGATCAGGTACTGGAACGAAAGAAGGGCATCCCGCTCTCCCTCTCGCTCGTCTACCTGCTCGTCGCGCGCCGCCTCGGACTCGACCTCGAGCCCGTCGGCCTGCCCGGACATTTCATGGTGGGGTGCTTCCACGAGGACCTGCCCTTCTTCATCGATGCCTTCGACGGCGGCATGTTCCGTTCGCCGGAAGAGATCTTCCGCTTCCTTCGCACCCACGACATCGAGCCGAAGCTGAGCGACCTCGCACCGACGCCGATCCGTGAAGTGCTCTGCCGCAACTGCCGCAACCTCGTCCAGCACTACACCGCCGCCGGCGACCACACACGCGCCCGCATGTTCGCGAGCTTCGTGGACGAATTCGACTCCGCTTACGAACGCCACGCACGGCCCTAAGCGACGGACGTTAGGGTCCCGATCTGGTCTCGGCTCTCAGACATCTCACAGGAGGTCGCTGAGGCCGCAGAGGAATTGCCCGAATAGTTCACATCATGGACAGCGATTTTTCTTGGGGTCACAGGGCACACAAAGCCCCACGACTGGCTCGGGGCCTTGAGCTTGTCGAAACGGCGCCCACACAGCGGCCACGGAGACGAAAGTTTCCGGTCAGTCTTTTCGACTTCTAGCTTCTCTGGCTTTCCTTCGCGGAGAATTCCCCGGGCACCCGGTGGCCTCCCGCTGCCTCTGTGTCAGCACTCAGTGCACTCTGTGAAACCGGTCTTGGCTATATTGGAGATGAAAGATCCGGGTTATAAATCCCGAAGGTCCGCCTCCGCGTCCTCTGCGACCTCCTGTAAAACCCGTGCCTGATGCGTCGCTCCTTCTGGCCCGTGCTTGCCCGACCTCCTCGCTCCGCGTCAGACTGGTCGCGCCATGATCGACGTCGCCGTTTACGACACGAAACCTTATGATCGCGAGTTCCTCGGAGCCGCCGGCGGCGACGCTCTTCGTTTTCGGTTTCACGACTTCCGCCTGAGCGCCGCCACCGCTCCGAGCGCGGCCGGCGCCCTCGCAGTCTGCGTCTTCGTCAACGACACGCTCGATCATCGCTGCCTCGCCGCCTTGCGCGAGGGAGGCGTGCGCCTCGTCGCCCTGCGCTGCGCCGGTTTCAACAATGTCGACCTCTCCGCCGCCCGCTCCCTCGGCCTCACGGTGACACGCGTGCCCGCCTACTCACCGCACGCCGTCGCGGAGCACACCGTCGGTCTGCTTCTCACGCTCAACCGCAAGATCCATCGCGCTTACAACCGGGTGCGCGAACACAACTTCTCCCTAAACGGCCTCATCGGGTTCGACATCCACGGCCGTACCGTCGGCCTCGTCGGCACCGGCAAGATCGGACGCCTCGTCGCAAAGATCTTCTCCGGCTTCGGCGCCAAGGTCATCGCGCACGATCCCTTGCCGGATCTCGCCTGGGCCCAGGCCGCCAGCGTCGCCTACGGCACCCTCGACGAGGTGCTCGCCGCGAGCGACATCCTCAGTCTGCACACCCCGCTGACGCCGGAAACCCACCACTTGCTCAACGCCGAGACCCTCGCGCGCCTCAAGCCCGGCGCCTACATCGTCAACACCAGCCGAGGCAAGCTCATCGACACGACCGCCCTGCTGCACCACCTCAAGAACGGCCACCTCGGCGGCGTCGCCCTCGACGTCTACGAAGAGGAGGAAGGCATCTTCTTCGAGGATCACTCCGGCACCGTGCTGCGCGACGACGAACTCAATCTCCTGCTTTCCTTTCCCAACGTGCTCGTCACCGCCCACCAGGCGTTCTTCACCCGGGAAGCCCTCGCGGAGATCGGCCGCGTCACCGTGGAGAATATCCGACGCCTGGATACAGGTGATTTCCTCCCCGAAACGCGTCTCGCCTGATCTGGGCCCCCGAGGAAGAAACCGCGAATGGACGCGAATAAACGCGAATTTCAAAAACCAGGGAATCCCTCCGAGATTAGCGTCCATTCGCGTCCATTCGCGGTTACTTTTCCTGAAATCACCGCGCTCAACGCCCGCGCCGCGTCAGCGCACCGGCCGCCATCCGCGACACCAGTTCGCCGACGAGCGGGTTCGGAAACCGCCGGCTCGGCGTGATGGCGAAGAAGGTCTCCTGCAACTGCGGGATCTTGTGCGTCTGCACCAGCAAGCCATCCTCAATCTCATCGCGCACGACCACCGGCGGCACCAGCGCGAGTCCCTCGCCTTCGCGCGCCAGCAGGCGCAGCGTCGCCATGTCGTCGACCTCCGCAA
>CAYOSX010000039.1:0-20769 GCA_964406745.1 uncultured Opitutus sp. | reverse complement strand
TTTATTCGAAATCGACGGGCTCAGTCATGAGGAAATTGCCGAGGTGGTCGGCTGCTCCGTCGGCACGGTTCGCTCCCGGCTTCACTACGCCAAACAGCTTCTGCAGTCCGAACTTCAGCCTTATCTGCGCACATGAAAGAAATCCGCCCGAAGTCCCCGGTTACGTTGGAAGATCTTCTGCGTTTCAAACGCGTGGAGAAGCCTGACGCCGCGTTTTGGACCCAGTTCGAGCAGGATTTTCGTGCAAAGCAATTGGCGGCTGCAGTCGAGCGCCGTCGCTGGTGGTTTGGCTTGCCGCGAATCATGCCGCGGCTCGTGCGGCTTTCCCTTCCTGTCGGCGCGACGGCGGTGCTCGCTTTGACCTTTGTCACCGTTCGTCAGCAGCCCTCCAGTCAACCCGCAGATGCTGCGGTCGCGCTAGAGCCTTTCTCTACGGATTCCGTGGTTTCTTCAGAGATGGCCCGTCCGTCGGTTTTTCCTGCGGAGCTCTCGGTCCCATCGACCGAGACCTACAACACGGCAACGCCGCTCATTGCAGCGGTGGAACCGGCGCCCGCTTCCGACGCTGAAGGCGCTACGGCGAGGCTTGTGGCAGCGACCGCACTCGATGAGGACGCCATTGCCGCCCGTCTTGAACCTGTCCTGACGCCGTCTGCCCGGCTGATTGCCGCGAATATGGCGGAGGCCGAGGTCGAGTTCGCCAAGATGCTCCATCGTCGTTCGTCCGAGCCTCGGGTGGTCGAGGAGCCTTTGGCACAGATCGCGTTCCCCTCCACGACGCGGACTTCCCGCATCCTGCCTCCGCAAATGGCCCAGCTTGCGAGTTACTCGTCCGAGAACGAACGCTCGTCGCAGGTCACCGAGCGGCAGGCGCGCCGGTTGAGTGAGGATCAATTTTACGACGCTGCCCGTCGTTTGAGTGCGCAGGCGGACCGCTTGATGCTCAAACTTTGAGCGGGCTTGGGCCGGGCGTTGGCCCGGGCAAGCGTGCCGGCAGTTCGGTTGCCGGAGGTTATTTATGAGAACCGAACGAGATTCCATGGGCGAGATGTCCGTGCCGTCGGACGCCTTGTATGGGGCTTCGACCCAGCGCGCTGTTCTGAACTTTCCCATCAGCGGTCGTCCCTTGCCCCCCGATTTCATCCGCGGGCTGGGACTGGTGAAACAGGCGTGCGCGGAGGCCAGCGCCGGGTTGGGCCTTTTGCCAAAGGCAAAGGCGGACGTCATTGTGCTCGCTGCCAAGGAGATCGCCGATGGCAGCCTGCTCGGCCATTTCCCGGTCGACGTGTTCCAGACCGGCTCGGGCACCTCGACCAACATGAACGCCAATGAGGTGATCGCCAACCGTGCCAGCCAGCTGGCCGGAGCGGCGATCGGGTCGCACAAACCGGTTCATCCCAACGACGACGTCAATCTGGGCCAGTCGTCGAACGATGTCATCCCAACCGCGCTGCACGTCAGCGTGGCCGTCGCCTTGCGCCAGCGGTTGCGTCCAGCCCTCTCGATCCTTCGCGACGAACTTCACGCCAAGGCGCAGGCTTTCGAGCGCATCGTCAAGATTGGCCGGACCCATCTGATGGACGCCACGCCCCTGACGTTGGGGCAGGAGTTTTCGGGTTACGCCGCCCAGCTCACGAAGAGCCTTGAGCGTTGTGAACGCGCGACCGAGGCGATGTTTGAACTGGCAATTGGCGGCACGGCCGTGGGCACGGGGATCAACTGTCATCCCGGTTTTGCCGCCGCCGTGTGCGAAAAGCTCGCCGAAGCTACTGGTCTCGCCTTTCGCGAGGCACGCAACCACTTCGAGGCGCAGGCGGCGCGCGACGACGCCGTCGAGGTGGCCGGCTTGCTCGCGACGATCGCCGGTAGTCTGACCAAGGTGGCGAACGATCTCCGTCTGCTGGGTTCGGGACCGCGCAGCGGCTTGGGGGAATTGCGCCTGCCCTCGACGCAGCCCGGCTCGTCCATCATGCCGGGGAAGGTCAACCCGGTCATGAGCGAGATGCTGGTGCAGGTCGGGTTGTATGTGCAGGGCCTCTCGCAGACCGTCGCGATGTGCGGTCGGGACGGCCATTTCGAACTCAACGTGACGATCCCGTTGATCGCCCACTGTCTGCATGAGTCCATCGCATGCCTGGCGAATGGCGCGGAGCGCTTCGCGCTGGCTTGCGTGCGGGGTCTTGAGGCCGACGAAGCGCGCTGCCGCGAATTGACAGAGCGTTCGCTCATGCTGGTGACCGCGTTGAATCCATTTATCGGATACGACCAGGCCGCCGCCGTGGCGAAGGAGGCGCTCGCCACCGGTCGCACCTTGCGCGAGGTCGTTCTCGAGCGGAAGCTGATGGGCGAAGCCGACCTCGACAAGGCGCTGGATCCCAGGGCAATGACCGGCCCCGGGCGGTGATTTGGCTGCCCCTTTCCCGTATCGGCGCCACACTGAAGCTGCATGTCGTTTCATCAACAGACCCTCTCGCTTCGAACCCGTGGCGCGGGGACGTATGAGTTTACCCGTGACGTTGCGGCGGTTGTTGGGCGGAGCGGGCTCAAGCGAGGTTTGGTCCACGCGTTTTGCCGCCACACCAGTTGCTCGCTCGTGATCATGGAAAACGCCGATCCCAGCGCGCGCACCGACCTGGAGGGGTGGCTGGACCGGCTGGTGCCGCCGGACGACCCTCATTTTACCCATACGCTCGAAGGCCAGGATGACATGCCGAGTCATATCAAGATGGCCCTGACGCGCACCTCCGAAACGATTCCCTTTGCGGAGGGACGTCTGTTGATGGGAACCTGGCAGGGCATCTTTCTCTGGGAACATCGCGCCGCGCCGCATACCCGCGAGATTGTCGTGACGGTGCACGGCGACTAAACGCGGGCCGGGCCACGATCGCGACAGTCAAACCCGGCTTGCCGCCCGGGGGACGGCGACTACATCGTCACGACGACCGCCATGAACGCCGCGCCTCTCGCTCCTTCGTTGGCCGCCCGTCGGTGGCGAAGCCTGTCGCCGGCGGCCCGTAAGGTGGTTGCGGCGGCCGCCCTGCATGATGGCGACATCACCGAGTCGCTGCTTGCTGCACTGGCGACGGAGGCCGAGGCGGTAGACGAGGCGATTGACGCAGGGTGGCTGCTGGAGGGGCTTGATGGGCTCTTCCGCCTGGGCGCGTCTCCGGAGACGGTTCGTTCGCTGGCTCCCTGGTCGGTGCGGCGCGCTGCGCACCTCGTGCTCGCGGCCTGGCAGATGCGGCAGCCTCAAGGCGCGGCACGCGCGGCCGCACATTTTGAGGCCGGTGGCCGGGCCGACGAGGCCGGGCGGTGGTGGTTGACGGCCGCGCGTTCGCATTGCCGCCGGCATCAACATCGAGCGGCGGCTCGTTGTTTTGCCGAGGCGATCCGATTGATGCCTGAGTCGATGGCTGAGGCCGACCTCGTGGCAGCGGTGGAGGACTTTGGTCTCTGCGCTTCACTGCAACGCGATCCGCTCGAGGCGATCGAACTTCTTGAACGATGGCGTGAACGTCCGGGCTGGAATGATCGCCCGGCTTTCCAAGGTGCGGCCGCGCGGGTCCTCGCCGGATTGTTTTCGAAGGCCGGACGCCACGTCGAAAGCGCCCACGTGCGGCGCGTGGCTGCGGACTGTTTCGAGCGGTTGGGGCAGCCAGGGATCGCTGCCGCGGAGTGGCTGGCCGCGGCCACGACCCTGGTGTTCGCCTTGCACCTCAGTGCGGGATGCGAGGCGGCGGGGCGTGCGATTGAGCTTGCCCGTGCCTGCGGCCGGCCGGATTTCACTTCGCAGGCGCTTACGGTCCTTGGTCTCGCCCAAGGCATGCTGGGCGAAACGGAATCCGGGCGAGCGTCCTTGGAAACGGCGCTTGATGAAGCTCTGCGGGCGGGGTTGACCACGCAGGCAGCGGACGCCTATCGCGTGCTCGGAAACGTGAGCGAATACGCCTCCTGTTATCGCGATGAGCAGGCCGCTTTCAACCGGGCGCTCTCGTATTGTCGGCGGCATGACGAGGACCACGTCAGTGAACTGTGCCTGGGGTGTTACTCTTACTCGCTTTTTCGCTCCGGCAACTGGCGACGCAGCCTCGCACTTGCCCGCAGTATCGTCGACACCCGGAACTCGTCCGTGGTGTCCCGGTGCGTGGCCGACGGGGTTCTGGGCCTGCTCTTTGCCCATCGCGGTGAAGTGAAGCCCGCCGTCGCACGCAGCCAGGCCTGCCTGGAGGCCTCGAGGCAGACGGGAATCGTGGCGATGGCGTTTTTCGCGTGGTGGGGGCTGGCGCTTGCTCGGGAAACGGAAGGCGACCACGACGGTGCAGGTGCGGCGTATCGCAGCCTTTTTGAGCTCTGGCAGGGAACAGAGGATCGTCATGACGCGGTCCCGGGCCTGACGTATGCGGTATCGTTCTTCGCGGGACGTGGCGACGAGGCGTTGGCGGCAGGGATTGCCTCGGCTTTGCAACGGATCGCCGGACTCAACCCGAATCCCGAAATGATTGGCGCAGCAAGTTTCGCGGCCGCTGAACTGGACCTGCTTGCCGGCAGGTCGGCCGAGGCGGTCGGAGGTTTTGCGGAAGCGTTGCGTTGTTACGAGCAACGGGATCTCTCCATCGAGCGCGTGCGCGCCCGCCTGCGACTGGGCGTGGCGCTCGCCGCCGCCGGAGACGTCGGTCAGGCGCGGGAGGCCTGGCGTGAAGCGCGCCTGCGTGCGGCGCGTCTTGGCGCCCGGCCGCTGGCGGCGATGGTGGCCGCGGCGGAGAGCGGCGTGCGGTCCCCTGCGTCAAGCCCGGAACGGAGACCCGTGCCTGCGGATGCGCTTTCACCCCGTCAACGAGACGTGGCGCGTCACCTGGCCGCGGGGAGGACCAACAAGGAAATCGCCGCGCGACTCGGGCTGAGCGTGCGCACGGTGGATATGCATGTGGCGCATGTGCTCGCGAGGCTGGATTGCCGGACTCGCACAGAGGCGGTCGCAAAACTGGCCGCAAGGGGGCAACTCGCGCTGGATTAGCCGGGTTGCCGGCTCAACTTCCTGCCGGCGCCAAACCCGTCTGCCGATTTGCATTCGCCGGCCGACCCCGCTTACGGTTCCCATTCCGTCATGTCCGACCTTACCGACCTTTACCAAGCGGTCATCCTCGACCACAGCAAGCGCCCGCGCAATCGCGGCAAACTGCCGACCGCGACTCGGGTGGCTTCCGGGGACAATCCCACCTGTGGTGACAACTGCACGGTCTACCTGCGCATGGACGGCGACCGGATGGCCGAGATCAGCTTCGACGGGTCGGGATGCGCCATTTCGCAGGCCAGCGCCTCGCTCATGACGACGCTCCTGAAGGGCAAGACCGCCGAGGAGGCCGCCGCCCTCTTTGGCGACTTCAAGAACATCGTCACGACCGGAAAGGCGCCCGAGGAGATCTCCGACGTTGCCGCCTTTGCCGGCGTTCACGCCTACCCGGCCCGCATCAAATGCGCGACCCTCGGCTGGCACGCGGCCCTCGATGCCCTCAAGCAGCCGGACCGGCCTTCCTCCTCATAATCCCAGACGCCGTCCCCGGCGGTGGTTCGTAATTCGCCTTTTGTCCATGTCCTCGTTTCCCGACGTCCGCGCCCAGTTTCCCGCCTTGCACCAGATGGTGAACGGCAAGCCCCTTGTCTACCTCGACAATGGAGCGACATCTCACAAGCCGCGCGCCGTGATCGACGCCTTGGTTCGCTATTATGAGCGGGACAACAGCAACGTGCACCGTGGCCTGCACGCGCTCTCGATGAGGTCGACCGACAGCTATGAGGCGGCCCGCGTGCGGGCGGCGAAGTTCATCAACGCCGCCGATCAGGCTGAGATTATCTTTGTTCGCGGCACCACCGAGGCGATCAACACGGTCGCCTTCGGGCTCTCTCCTCGGGTGGGACCCGGTGATGTCATTCTCACGACCGAGATGGAGCATCATTCCAACCTCGTCCCGTGGCAGCAGCTGGCCAAGGCGCGCGGAGCCACCCTGCGCTACGTGCCGGTCGTCGGCGAGGATGCGGAGGGCGGTCTTGATCTGGCCGCTCTGGACAACCTGCTCACGCCTCAGGTCAAGGTCTTCGCCTTCACGCACATTTCCAACACGCTGGGAACGATCAACCCCGTCGCCGAGCTCTGCCGCCGCGCCCGGGCGGTCGGCGCGCTGACGGTGGTCGACGCCGCGCAATCCATCGGACACGACGTCGTCGACGTGCAGGCGCTGGGGTGCGACTTTCTCGCGTTTTCGGGCCACAAGATGTGCGGCCCGACGGGCGTCGGCGTGCTCTACGGTCGTCGCGAACTGTTGGATACATTCGAGCCGGCCGAGACCGGGGGCGGCATGGTCGTGAGCGTCGATTACGAGGGTGCGCGGTGGAAGCCTTCCCCCGAGCGCTTCGAGGCCGGCACTCCCAATGTCGCCGACGCGGTGGGCCTTCATGCCGCGATGAGTTTTCTCGACGAGATCGGGCGGCCGGCCATCGCCGCGCACGATCATGACCTGGCCGCGTATGCGTATGCCCGGCTCAGCGAGGTGCCCGGCATCCGCATCCTGGGTCCGCGGGGTGACACGGTGCGGGCCGGAATTGTCAGCTTCGCGCTTCGGGACGCGCATGCGCACGATGTCGTCACCTTTGCCGACCAGGACGGCATCGCGCTCCGCGGCGGGCATCATTGCAACCAGCCGTTGATGAAAAAACTCGGCCTGCCCAGCACGGCGCGGGCGAGCTTCTACGTGTACAACACGAAAGACGAAGTGGATACGTTGGTGAAGTCGATCCAGCGTATCCAGGCGTTCTTCGCGGGTTGAGAACTATCCCGACGGTGGTGGCAGTCGGTCGGCGGTGACGCCCGTGCGTACGGCGAGCGTGGCGAGTACCTTGGGCACGTACATGCGAGTCTCGGCTGGTAGAACAGCGGCAATTTCCGCGAAGGACGTCGCCTTGTGTTCGTGAAGCGTCCGGCCCACGCGGCCGGGGCCGGCGTTGTAGGCGGCGAGGGCGAGGGGCCAGTCGCCGAAACGGCGATGAAGGTGCCGCAGGTAGCGCGCCGCGGCGCGGGCATTTTTCGCGGGATCAGCGCGCTCGTCAGGAAGGGCGGTGCTCAGGCCGAGATCGCGCGCCGTTGCCGGCATGAGTTGGAAAAGACCGAGGGCTCCCACAGGGCTGCGGGCATCCGGGTTGAAGGTGGATTCCGCCTCGGCGAGCCAGACGAGCTCCCGGGGCAAGCCGGCTTTGACAAAAATCTCTTCCAACGCCGGCAGGTGCTCTGCTGCGGACTTTGGCACAGGACGCGCCTTCATGCGACCGAGCCAGAGATCATAATGGGGAATGCTCGCGGTCTCGAGCGCGGCACCGGGCGCCGAAGGCTCCAACGAGGGCGACGGTTTCGCGTCGGGCTCAGACGGCGTGGCCGGCGGGGGCGTCGCCGGAGTGGGTGGCGTGTCCCCGGTTTGCGCGGCGGCCTCGATGTAGTCCAGTCGATCCTCCAGCCAATCGACGTAATCCTCGTAACCAGGAATGACGCGGAACGCTGCGAGAGCGGCCCGGGTTTCCCGTTCAATGGAGGCGAGTTCCTGCAAGTCGTTGCCTTGAAGGGTGGCCTGCAGACGTTGGAGGAACTGGTCCCACTCCTCCTTGCTCGGATACTCGAACTGCGCCTTCACCTCTTCAGGTGCGTACTGTTCGAAGAGGGTCCGGCCGGCTTCGTAAAGCTCTTCGCTACCCGGAAAGGAGAGCTGGGCCGAAACGCGCGGGGCAAAGGTCAGGATGAGGCTGGCGGCCAGCACGGGGAGCGGGACAGGAGAAAAGCGCGGCATGGACGGAGCAAAGACCCCGAAAACGCACCCGAGTTCAATCTCATCCGGTATTCCGTCGGAAGGCCCGGACGGGGCCGAGTCACCACGCGGGGTTTGGCGTCGGCTCGGTTTTGCCGGCCACGTGGGCGCGGGCGAGGGTGGAGAGCTCGGCCACGACCGCCGCGTAACGCGGATCGTGGACGAGGTTCTTCACCTCGTGCGGATCGACGGCGGGCTCGGTCAGAAAGGCGCCGGCACCCGGGCCAAAGAATTCGGCATAACGCCAGCGTTCGTTGCGCACGACGACGCCCGTGATGCCACGGCCGCGTTCGTTCCAGACGGAATAGGCGACGTGATTCCATTCACCCTCGGGCTTCTCGAGCAGCGGGCGCAGGCTGCGTCCGTCGAGCCCGATGGGCGCCGGCAGGCCGGCGAGGTCGGCGAGGGTTGGATAGATGTCGATCGATTCGACGACGCGCGGTGAGCGCTGTCCGTTTCCGGCGGCGCGCGGGTCATACACAAGCAGGGGTACGCGGGTACCTTGTTCCCAGAGAGACCCCGCCTTCGACCATTTGCCCTTCTCGCCGAGTTGGTAGCCGTGATCTCCCCAGAAGAGCACGAGGGTGGACTCGCGCAGGCCGAGTTCATCCAAGGCTTCGAGGACGCGACCGACGTTCCAATCGACGTACGACACGCAGGCGAGGTAGGCGTGGATCATGTCGCGTGCATCGTCTGGCGAGGCTCGGCGCGCGACGAAGAGGTCGGCGTTGTTGGGGCGAATGGATGCGCGGGGGAAGCCGTCGGGGACCGTGGGAACCTCGGCGAAATCGGGCGGGAGCGTGATGTCTTCCTTGCGATAGAGATCGAAGAACCGCTTGGGCGCGACGAGGGGGCTGTGGGGTTTGGAGAAACCTGCGGCAATGAAGAAGGGGGCCTCGGTGGCGGCTTGGTCACGATAGCGTTGCAGGAACGCGATGGCTTGGTCGGCGACGCGGGTGTCGCCCATTGTCGCAACCGCCTCTCCCTCGACCGCTTCCCAGCGATCGGATTCGGGGCGGGCGCGGTCGCTGTCGATCATGCGGCCGACGCGTGCGGCCTCTTCCTCTGGCGTGACCGGGCGATCGGCGACAAACGAGGCCGGCCGTTGTTGATCGTAAAAGCGATGACGCACGCCGCCTTCGGTCCACGCCTCCGCGTCGTCTATGATGCCATGGAAGACCTTCCCGGTACGGAGAGTCGTGAAGCCATGGTTCTTGAAGTACTTGGGCAGGCTGACCCAATTGGGATACCACCCGCCGAACCAGTCGCGGTTGCCGTAGAGCTGGCTCGTCGCCGGATAGCGGCCGGTGAGCATGGAGGTGCGCGAAGGATTGCAGAGCGGGTATTGGCAATAGGCGCGCTCGAACATCACGCTGCGCTCAGCCAGCCGATCGAGGTTCGGTGTCTGGGCGACGGGGTGGCCATAGACGCCGATGTCTGTGCGCAGGTCGTCCGAGATGAGCAGGAGGACGTTCATGCGGCGCGGAGCGGAGGCGTCGGCGGCGGAAGCGAGCGTGGCGGCGAAGCAGAGCGCGCCACCGAAGAGAAGGGGTGAGAGCTTCATGGGGCGGGGGAGTGCCGAGATCCTTGCGCCGCTGGGCAGCGCATCGCAAACGAAGCGTCCAGCGGACAGTACGAGGCGACCGCCTGTGCGGTCGTGCCTCGGGGGTATATCGGAGCGATCGGTCGGATCCGACGGATTTTTAACCGTCCCACCCGCGGGGAGACCCACGCGGCGGGAGGCGCCTCTACCCGAGCCGTGTCCTACTGCATCTTGCCGGTATGGCAGTCGCTGCAGAGCAGGCCCTCGGGCGGTTCGCCGTCCGGGTGACGGAAGGGCATGCCTGTGAGCGAAAACTGGGCGAGCTCTTCGCCGGCGCCTTGAGCGGTGATCGTGTGGCAGGACTGGCAATCACTGGCCGCGATCTTGCGGGACGGATTGTCGACCGCCACATGGCTGCCGTCGTGGCAGCGGAAACAGCCAGGGGAATCTTTGTGCCCCTGATGAATCGGATATGCGCTCCAATCCGCTTTCATCTGGGGGAAGAAATTCTCGCGATAAATGGTGGCGACTTCCGTGACGGCCGCTTCGACGGCGGGTCCGGCGCGGTCGGCGTAGGCTTCGCGCAGGCCGGTCGCGATGGCGGAGGCGGCTTCGTCGTGGGATGCATATTCCGCAGCGAGCAGGTCGACGGCGGTACGTTTGATTGAGGGAAGAGAGCGGTCGAGGCGTTCGTAGGCGAGGGACTCGTCCACGGCATCGTTCGGCGCCATGAAATTATGAGCGGGACGATTGTGGCAATCGAGGCAGTCCATCGTGCGGATGGAGGCCGCGTCCGGTTCGTCAATGAAGTCTTCCTTGCGGAAGACAGTGACTTCGCCCTGCGCATTCGTCACCCGCACCCATGGGATATCGAGGCGCTGCGGATCGGCCGCGTAATACTCGACCTTGTGGTCGGGGCTGGTGTGCCAATGGATGCCACCCACGGGGCCGTGCGGAGCGGATCCGCCGCCCACGTGGAGAAGCAGTCGCACGGTGAAGGGCGTGTTCTCTTCATCGGGCATGAAGCGCTGATAGGTACGGTCGATGTTGCCGACGAATTTCTCCGGCCAGTGACACTGTTCGCAGGTGTCCCGCGCAGGGCGCAGGTTGGCGATGGGTGTGGGGATCGGACGGCTGTAGGTTTCGCGCAAGGCCTCGTAGACCTGATGGGCTCCGTTGACCTTGGCTTTCACGAACCAGGTGGCGCCTTCGCCGATATGACATTCGACACAGGCCACGCGAGCATGGTTGCCCTTCTGGTGCGTGATGAACTCCGGGGCCATGACGTCATGGCAGACCATGCCGCAGAACTGATTCGATTCCGTGAAATGATAGGTCTGATAGCTGCCGAGCGAGGTGAGCAGCAGGAACGTCATCGTTCCCAGGGCGAACCACACGGCGACTTTGCGATCTCGCGGCCGGGAGAGGTCGATGGCGAGACGCGGCGCAGGTGCGTCGGGCGAGCGTCCCCGTGCACGGCGCTGCCACCAGCCGCCGAGCAGCATCAGGCAGATGCCTGCGAATCCGAAGCCCGGCGCGACCATGTAACACAGCACGCCGATGTAGGCGTTGCTGTGCGCGCTGAACTGATCCATCATGAAGAGGAACAGGAACGCAAACACGGCGCTGCCCGTGAGGACGGCGCCGGCGAGGGTGAGCCAGTTGCGCCAGATCGTGGGGGCGGTGCCCGGCGGTGGAGGGGACGGGTCGGCGGGCGCGGCAGGCATCACGGTGGGGGCTTACTTCTTCAAGCCGCGGACGAAGGTGACGAGTTCCTTCGCCTCGTCCTCACTCATCTTCTCCTTGTAAGCGGGCATGGTCTCCTTGCCGGCCGCGTTCTTGGTGCCTTCAAGGATGGCCTTGAGCGCCTCGTCGTCGGTGAACTTCTGACCCTCGGCGGTGGTGTAGTCTTTCACACCGAGCTTCTTGCCTGCAGGAGCCTTGCCTGAGCCGTCCTTGGAGTGGCAGCGGGCGCACATTTTCGTCCAGTTTGTCGCCGCGTCGGCGGCATACAGAACGGTGGCCGGGAGCACGACGAGGAGCGGGAGGAGGGCGTAGAGGCGGGTGGAGGAAGTCTTCATGGCAGTGAGGGGTTTGGTTTGGAATCAGAAGCGGTACTGTACCTTGCCGTAGAGCTGGTGGGCTTCGTAGTCCCGCGAGGTGCCTGCGGCGCTGTCTTTGTAGTCAAAGTATGAATACCGGAAGGTGTAGACGAGGTTTTCGGTGCGGCGATGCGTCCAGGTGACCCCGGCCGTGTCCCGCGACTCGTTCGCTCCATAAGGCATGGTGACCGCCGAGTTGTCGACAAAGTTGTCCGCGTCGAAGTGGGTGAAATCGAAGAGCAGGTCGTCGCGATCGGAGGCGGCCCAGCCCACGCTGAGATTGCCGTTGGTGTAGTTGTTGTCGCCATTGCGCACGATGCCCGTGTCGATGGCCGGGGTGGCCACCTGGTCGAAGGTCACATTGACGGCGGCCATGATATAGACGCGGGGGTGCGGAGTGACGGTGACGCTCTGGCTGATGATGTGCGAGCGGTACTTCGAGCTCTCGACCGGCCCGAGCCCGGCCTCCTGACTCAGGATCGTCGAGCGCTGATAGTCGTAGCGGGTGACGGAGGTAACCTTGCCGGCAGGGCGCCACGAGAGGCGGACGTTGAAGTCGTTGGTTTCGAAATCCTGATCGGTGATGTAGGCGGGATAGCGGTCGCTCGTGGAAACACTGCTGTCGCGCACGGCGTCGTTATCGTTCACGCGGACCTTGTAATAGTACTGGGCGGCGAGCGTGAGGCCGGGGCGGGCGTACCAGTTGGTGGTGTAGGCATACTTCTGCGTGCGCCGGGTCATGTCGGTGGCGCGGTCGATCGTGACGTCACCTGTGTGTTCGAGCAGGAGTTTCTCCTCGAGGTCTCCGTCGGCCTGCAGCCACTCGGCCTTAAAGCTGTGAGTCATGTTCTCGACGCCCGTATAGCGCACTTCGACGGCCTCGGTGAGCTCGACCCATTTCTTGTCGCTGTCGGTCTCGACATCCTCTTCCAGCATTGAGCGGTTGCTCTGCACCATGGTCTCAATGAAATGAGCCATCGACTCGGTGCGATTCGCTTCCACCCGGAAGGTGGGACGGATTATCCAATTCTTGGCGGGACGGTAGAGGACGTTGGCGTTGAAGACGTACTGCTTGATCTCGGCTTCGCCGCCGAGGGTTGCGTAACCTTCGTCGCGAAACTGTCTCCGTTCATAGGCAGGATCATAGACGGGGTCGTAGGACTGGCCGTAGATGCGGCTGCCGTCCAGGTTGGCGTCGAGGGTGGTAATGATGCCGCCGGTCGAGACCGTCAGCTTCTCGTTGACCTTGTGCTCAGCGTAGGCGTGGGCACTGAAGAGATCGGTGACCGTTTCATCGCGGGTTGTGAGGAAACGATCGGCGGCGAGTCCCGGCTGGCGACGGGTATTCCGGGTGTTGTTCAACTCGATGCGCGTGTAGCGGCCACCGGCGCCCCAGCGGGTCGTCTCGTTGACGTGGCCGAGGTCGAGGGTGACGGTGTCGCGCTTCTCGTCGAGGCCAAGGAAGGTCGGAACGAACGAGCGGGTGCCAAAGACAGGAACGCTGTAGTCGGCCTGGACTGTGGAACCTTTTTCCCCGACGCGTTCGCTGTGTTCGTAGCGCAGCTTTACGGAGAGCTTGCCCGGGCGGTTGGAGGCCGCTTCGAACCAGAACTTGCGGCGATCCACGTGGAAATCCTCGTCGTAGAGACGGAAGAAGGTGTCGGTGGCGGGAAAATATCCGCCCGCGCCGTCGTACCAGACGCGGAACTGCTCGTAACCCAGCTTGAGGTGGCCGACTTCGTCCTTCGTGAGGCGCACGTCGAACAAGTAGTCGCCGTCGCCGGCCATGAGTTTGCCGTCGAAGGTGAGCATGGCACCGTTCGCCAGCTCGCGCGTCAGGCGCATTTCTTCAATGCCACCGAAGCCGAGTTTGCGATGCTGCGAATCGGCCTGATATTTCGCGCGGTTGCCCGACTGCAGGCTGCCGCCGATGCCGGACGTGATCACGCCCTCGAAGGAGGCGGCCTGGGCCGCGATCGCTGCGGAGGCGGCGAGGACTGCGGAAAGAACGCGGAAGCGGAGCATATTCATCGCCAGGGGGGAGGTTGAGGTTGGTCGGTGTTAGAAACGGAGGGAGGAGTTGACGTGCGAGCCGTGGACGGCCTCGTGGCAGCCGGCGATCCAGCAGGTGCCGCGTGAGACGAAGGAGCGGTGGTCGCGGCCGCCGATCAGCAACTGTCCCGAGGCGGTCTGTTCCTGATAGTGGCACTGGAGGCAAAGGGACTGGTTCGTGGTCCGGAGCATCTTCGCGTTGACCGTGCCGTGTGGCTGGTGGCAGGTGACGCAACCCTCACGCGAGGCTTCGTGCTCGAAGACGTAGGGCCCGCGCTGGGCGTCGTGGCACTGGAGGCAGGTCTCGTTAGCCGTGGCGAGGTTGGTGCCGCCGCCCATGACGGCGTCCCCCTTGTGGGGCTCGTGACAGTCGTTGCAGGTCACCTTGCCCGACATCACCGGATGACTGTGGGTCAGGGCGAACTCACCGCGTTTGTCGAGGTGGCACTGGAAGCAGGTTTCCGGTGAACTTCCCGGGTTGACGATCGTGCCGAACTCGCCGCCGGTCTCGACGTGCAGGCTGGCGGGGCCGTGGCAGGCCTCGCAGCTCATCTCCTTGCCGTGAGTTCCTTCGGCGAAAAGTTTGGCGTGGGTGGCGTCGTGGAATCCCGCGGACTCCTCGGCGTGACACTGGGCGCATTCACTGGAGCCGACGAACTCGGCTCCTTGGACGGTCATGGGCGGCACGAACATCGTGCGCTCAACCATCACGCAGGCGGCGAGGAACACGCCCCAAAGGACGACTGCTCCGTTGATCAACACTCTTTTGGTCAGCAAGCGGCGGATGCTCATGGCGAGGAGGGGCGGAGGGACGGGTTGAGTTGGTTTGGGAGACAGACCATGCGAACTTGTTGGTCATTATGCCCAAAGCCGGCGCGCGGGGCTGCGCATCAGTTGTGTTTCAGTGTGCGGAATTTGACGGAAGCATCGAGGGCAATTGCAGGTATTGGGCGATTTTACTTCGTACTGTCCGCTGTTCTTCTCGCATCCGGGCGATGGGCGCACGGTTGCAGTGGAGCTTCTGCGAATCACAGTTTCGTGCGTTCTCCGTCCGCGTCCCCGCCCCTCCGGATGTCCACGTACCCCCTCTTTGCCATGAACAGAACCTTCTCGTTGCTTCGAGTCGTTTATCAGGCCCTTTGCCTCGCCGCGTTTGCCGGTGCCTTCGTCGTCCGCGGCGCTGCGCCCGTGGTCGACACCACCAAGCCATGGACGCGATGGTGGTGGCCGGGCAGTGGCGTGGACAAAGCCGGCTTGACCGCACAACTCGAGAAACTCGCGAGCGCGGGCATCGGTGGCGTCGAGATCACTCCGATCTACGGCGCGCGTGGCTACGAGGATCGTTACATCGATTTCCTCTCGCCGACTTACATGGAAATGCTCGAGCACACTGCGCGCGAAGCGCAGCGCCTCGGGCTCGGCGTCGACATGGCCACGGGAACTGGTTGGCCCTTCGGCGGGCCTTGGGTGACCGAGGCTGACGGCAACACGCGCGCAATCCTGGTCGACGGCCGCCTGGCCGGCCGGCCTGAGAAACAGATGGTCAAACGCGCCGCACCCGGCGGCGCCGGCCTCGTGCTCGATCCGTTTTCTCCGGAGGCACTCAATCGCTACCTCGCGCGTTTCGATGCAGCCTTCGCGAACTTTCCGCGCGGACTCCTGCGCAGCCAGTTCCACGATTCCTTCGAGTATTACAACGCCAGCTTCTCGCCGCGCCTGCCCGACGTCTTTCAGCAGATGCATGGCTACGACGTGCAGGCCTACGCCTCGGAACTCATGGGCGAGAAGCCCCTCGATCCGGACACCCTCGGGCGCATCAAGAGCGATTATCGCCTTACCCTCGCGCGCATGCACCTCGACTACCTCAAGGCGTGGACGGCGTGGTCGGGCAAACACGGTTTTCTCACGCGCAACCAGAGCCACGGCGCGCCCGCCAACCTGCTCGATCTCTACGCCGCCGTCGATATTCCCGAAACCGAGGTGTTCGGCTCCACGCCGTTTCCGATCCCCGGGCTGCGCCGCGACCACGATGCCGTGCGCCACGATCAGGACCTGCCCGAGCCGCTGGTGAGCCGTATGGCATCGTCGGCCGCGCATGTGGTCGGCCGCAAGCTGGTCTCCAGCGAGACCGCCACCTGGCTGCGCGACCACTGGAAGGTCTCGCTCGCCTACGTGAAGCCCGAGCTCGACCGCGTGCTGCTCGACGGCATCAACCACGTCTTCTACCACGGCACCGTCTACTCGCCGCCCGACGCACCCTGGCCTGGATGGCTCTTCTACGCGTCGACCCAGTTCAATCCCAACAACACGTGGTGGGATGATTTTTCCGCCCTCAACCACTACGTGCAGCGCGTGCAGACCTTGTTGCAAGGAGGCCGCCCGGACAACGACGTCCTGCTCTACTGGCCGGCCGCTGATTTGTGGGACGACAACACCACGCGCGGCCTCGCGAAAATGCTCACCGTTCATTCGGTCGGCTTCCTGCTCGACCAGCCGGTCGGAAAGCTAGCCAAGGATCTCGACGGTCGCGGCTACGCCTTCGATTACATCTCGGACGCGCAGGTGCTCTCGACCAAGGTGGACGGCGACGTGCTCGTCACGCCTGGCAACCGCTATCGCACGATCGTCGTGCCTGCCACGCGTCGCATGCCCGTGGATACGCTGGCGCATCTGCTCAAGCTCGCCGGCGAAGGCGCCACGGTGGTCTTCTCCTCGCTGCCCGAAGACGTGCCTGGCTTTGGGCGTCTCGAGGAGCGTCGCGCCGAGTTTCGCCGTTTGCTTGCCGGTCTTTCTCTCGCAGACCGCAACGGGCTTCGTCAGGCCGCCGTCGGTCGTGGTCGGGTGATCGTTGGCAACGAGGTCGCCGCACTGGACTCCGTGGGCGCCGCCCGCGAGCAGTTCGCCGACAGAGGGCTCGCCTACATCCGTCGCGCCACTGAACACGGTCGCGACTACTTTGTTGCCAACCTCGGTGCCGCGCCGGTCGAAGGCTGGGTGACGCTAGGCGCTCCTGTTGCTCATGCCACGCTGGTCGACCCGCTCACCGGCCGTCGCGGCCTGGCCGCCCAGCGGCCCGGACCGAAGGATGCCACGCAGATCTACCTGCAACTTGCCCCTGGCGAATCGCTCCTGCTTGTGTCCACCGCCGCCGACCCACTGGCGCTGCCTCCTGCCTGGTCTTACCTTCAGCCAGCCGGCGAGGGCGTCGAACTGAAAGGGGAATGGAGCATCACCTTTACCAAAGGGGGACCGGAACTGCCTCCGGCGTTGCAGACGGGCGCGCTCCAATCCTGGACCGACCTGGGTGGTGACGAAGCCAGGCGCTTCGGAGGCACCGCGCGGTATCGGCTCGAGTTCGACGCCCCGGCCGGCGCCGATGCGTGGATGCTCGACCTCGGCGATGTGCGCGACAGCGCGCGCGTGCACCTGAACGGCGAGGAGATCGCGGTGGCGTGGAGCCTTCCCTTTCAGGTCCGCCTCGAGACCGGACTGCGTCCCGGTCGCAACGTGCTCGAGATCGACGTCACCAACCTCGCCGCCAACCGTATCCGCGATATGGATATCCGGAAGGTCGACTGGAAGATTATGCACGAGATCAATTTCGTGAACATCAACTACCGTCGCTTCGATGCGTCCGGGTGGTCGCTCGAACCCAGCGGCCTGCTCGGCCCCGTGAGACTGGTCCCGATGAAGCGGGCTTCCCTGTAACAGCCGCGGATTCTCCCGGGAGGACGGACACTCTTGTCCGTCCTGATCGGGGTATTTTCATTCCGAAACATCTCCGCTGTTTCGAGAACGACCCGGATCAGCAAACGGACCTGGCGAACGAACGGACGGACAGGAGTGTCCGTCCTCCCAGGAGGGCCGGCCCTCACTTCGCCGCGGCGCGGCGAAGGCGGTCGTTGATCGCCGGCGCCCAGCCGTCGTCGCCGCGCGCGAGTTCGACGTGCAGGCGTTTCCATTTGCCGTCATCGATCGCGCGGAGGGTGGCGAACAGCCGTCGTGCCACCCCGCGCAGGTCTCCGCGGGCGTCGAGCCAGAAGTCATTGGCCAGGCGGCGTCCTTTTGGTTTCGCGAGAAAGACGAAGGCCTCGTCCGGATGCGCGCGCCGGTGTGCTTCACCCGGGAGCGCGGCGTGCAGCGAAAGAGCCGTGCGCGGGCTGTAATGTCGGGAAAGTAGGCCGGGCGCGATCACGGAGGCCTTTGCACCACCGCGAGGCGTGGCGATCACGTGTAACCGTTTGCCCAATACGCGTTCGATTTCCTCGCGCGGCAGGGCACCCGGACGCAGCAGGGCCGGCCGCTCCGGATTGCGCAGATCGACGATGGTCGATTCGAGACCAAGCGGGCACGCTCCGCCGTCGAGAATGTGGCGGATGCGTCCGTGGAGGCCGGCGCGGACATGCCCGGCAGTCGTCGGGCTGAGATAACCGAAGGGGTTGGCGCTGGGCGCGGCCAGCGGACGGGCGCACGCCTTCAGGAGTGCGCGGAAGAGCCGGTGGCGTGGCATGCGCACGGCGACACTGGGATGGCCCGACGTCACGCGGTCCGGCACGATGGCCTTCTTGGGAAGCACGATCGTAAGCGGACCGGGCCAGAACGCGCGGGCGAGGGCAACGGCGGCGGCGTTGACCTCGGCGAGTTCCGCGAGCTGGCGACGCGCATGGATGTGCACGATGAGCGGATCGTTGGCCGGGCGTCGTTTGGCGCGGAAGATCTTCGCGGCCGTGCGCGGATCGAGGGCATCGCCGGCGAGGCCGTAGACGGTCTCCGTGGGCACGGCCACCAGCTCGCCGCGGCGCAGGGCGCGCGCGAGGCGGGCAAGGTTGGCGGGGGTGCCGGAATAAGTCTGGGTGCGGAAGGTTGTCATGCGGACACAAAAAAGCCGGAGCGAGGCTCCGGCTTTGGGAAGCGGACCTGCAGCGCGCCTTATTGGGCGAGCAGCATGTTGCGCGAACGCTTGAGCGTCTTGGTCACGCGGCGCTGGTGCTTGGCGCACAGACCGGTGTACTTGCGCGGGAGGATCTTTCCGGTGTCGGTCACGTAGCGGGACATGACCTGCGGGGTGGTGAAGGGAATCTCCGCGGGCGTGAGACTGCGCTCAGGCTGGGCGGCGGGTTGTTCGGTGGTGCTCATTGTTGAAAAAGGGGATGAGAAAACCGTCCGCCCGCCGGGGTTGTCAACCGGCAATTTAGACCGGGGCATGAGCGCCTTTCCCATCGTGACACAGGCATTCCTGCCTGAAGATTTTATGTCGCGGCTAGGAGGAGGCGTCTTGCGACCTGCCTTATTACAAGAGAATAGCGCCAAGGCGGAATGGCGCCATCAACCTCTTTCCCGGCGCCTGGCAGATCAGCCCCTCGTTGGGGGTGTCGTTAGAGTCCGAGTATAGGGTGATACCCTACTTGATGCCTAGTACGGGAACTGCGCGAAGGCGGGTGCGGTCTTTGTGTACACTGCAGGCGTGGCTTTCGCTGCGCGCAGATTGATCCCTCAACCGTACCGCTTCCATGAAAACCAAATTCACGTATTCCGCTGGCCTCAAGTTCGCAGTCCTTTCTGCTCTGTTTGCAGCTATTCTGACCTTCACGGGTTGCCGGACGATGGAGGGCGCGGGCAAGGATCTTGAAACGGCCGCGGAGGGCATTCAGGACGCCGCCAAGTAAATAAACACGGGAGCGAGTATGAACCCGCCCACACACGAAGAGGTGGCTCAACGCGCCCATGAATTATGGGAGGAGTATGGCCAGCCTTCAGGCAGGGATGTGGAGATTTGGATGGAGGCTGAGAAACGGATCTCCCTCGAATCGGCCGAGGCCGAGTCGAAGGGGGCCGGCTCTGCCTCCCCCACGCTGAGCGAGTCGCAAAGCGAAGGCGCTCTTGCGGAGGCGGCGGCTCAACAAAAGCAAGCCGCCCGCGCGCCGATCCTGCCGACCAAGTCGGCCCCGCGTAACGCCCCTCCCCAGACGGGCAAGCCACTCTGGAACAAGCCGCATTCGTCTTAAGTTCCGTGGCAACCTTACCCGCGGGCTTCATGTGATCTGCGAGGTCTTGCTGAGGGCCTCGCAGGGAGAAAACATCACGAAGGTGATGCCGCTGCTTGCGAAGCCTAAGTGTCCTGCCAGTGTGCGGCATGCGTTTGCAGGCGCTTTTTCTGGGCGTGCTCTGCCTTGGGTTGGCCGGGGCGTGTGCATCGCGTGCGGATGCGGCGGACGGCCGGTCTGCGTCGATACGAGAACGCGGGGCGATTCATGCCGTGATTGAGGCGCAGCTCGCTGCGTGGCGCGCGGGTGATCATCCGGGGGCATATGCGTTGGCGGCCTCGGGCATCCGGCAACGGTATTCCTTGGATGCGTTTGTGGCGCTCGTGCAGCGCAGCTATCCGGAGATTGCGGGCAATCTCCGGGCTGAGCTGGGTGTACCTGTGGTCAATGACGCGGGCGCCAGGATTTCCGTGCGGGTGTTCGCTAGCGAAGAGAGGGCTGTGAACTATCGGTATTTGCTCGTTCGGGAAGACGGTGCGTGGCGCATCTCCGGCGTCATCGGCGAGACCCGTCCGCTCAACGAGGTTTGAGTGCTGTAACGGCCGTGGCTGGCACGCCGTTTCGAATCACCAACCCATTTCCACTTGGTCAGGCACCGGCGTAAGGCGGGCTTGGTGACTGAAGTGATGGTCGCTGAGCAACGGATGCAGGGCGTAGAGGCGGTCGAGCAGATCCGAGAGGATTTCCCCCAGGGTTTGACGATCCGGAGTCTCCCCGGCCGGCTGGGCGCTGAAGTGCCGGTCGATCCGAAGGCCTTCGAGCATTTCGATGACATCGCCGACGGCGAGGGCGGGTGCGCCCATTTCGTCGGATGCGACCTCGCCGCGGATGATATCGAGGCTGTGGCTGATCTGCTGGAGATTCGCGAGGATGCTGCGCGGCGCACCGGGTTGCTGAAGAAAAAGGTGTGCAACCCATCGCGGCTGACTGCGCGTCTGGTAAAGGCGACGGTAGGCGTCCTGCGAGCCGAGCATGCGCAGGAGGGCGGAAAGTTCGGGATTGTCGCGGTAGGTCAGGAGCTCGTGGGCGCTTTGTTCGTGCGAGCCGAGCGCGTGGCGCAAGGCACTGCAGGTCATGATGGCGCGTTCGAGGTGCAGGCCCATGCGGAGGAAATGCCAGCCCGCATCGTGCAACATCGTGCGTTCGGCGGTGCCGAGGAAGGCGTTGACCTCGGTAAGGAC
>CAYOSX010000038.1:19234-20812 GCA_964406745.1 uncultured Opitutus sp. | reverse complement strand
CACTCGGCCGCACCGGCCGACGCCCAGCAGCAGGACAGCTACTTCGTCGTGGCCCACTTCCACTACGTACTGATCGGCGGCTCCATCTTCGCCCTGCTCGCCGGCATCCACTACTGGTTCCCCCTGATTTTTGGCCGCAAGGTCTCCGAGTTCTGGGGCAAGCTCTCGTTCTGGGTGATCTTCATCGGCTTCAACGTGACGTTCTTCCCGATGCACTTCCTCGGATTGAACGGCATGCCGCGCCGCACCTTCACCTACGACGGCAACATGGGTTGGAACAGCGCCAATCTGATCGCCACCGTCGGAGCCATGATTCTCGGCGTCGGCATCTTCATCTATTTCGCCGTGATGGTGTACACCTACTTCAAGGGCGAGAAGTCCGGGCGCGATCCGTGGGACGGCCGCACGCTCGAGTGGTCCATCCCGAATCCGCCGCCCGAATACAATTTCGCGGTCACCCCGACCGTTCACGCCCGTGACGCCTGGTGGTACGAGAAGCATCACAAGGATGAAATCGCCAAAGAGAAGTCCGAGCACGCCAAGGAAGAAAACGCCCACGGCGGCATCCATATGCCGAGCCAGTCGTGGTTCCCCATCATCACGGCTGCGGGTATCCTGACCGGTGCCATCTTCTTCACGAATCACAACGTGCTCGGCGCGATCGCCGGCGGCGTGATCGTCTTCCTGGGTGCCTGGATGTGGTCCCTCGAAAGCCCCGGCGGGTACCACGTGCATCCCGACGAGGGTGACGGTTCCCACGGCCACGACGCCAAGCACTAATTCCAGCTCCAGCCTCCCTTATCCATGAGCAGTCACGCGGCCGCCGGCCCCATCGATCACCATCACGACGCCACCACGTCGACAGGCATTCCGAACAAGAAGCTCTTCATGTGGGCTTTCCTGGCTTCGGACTGCATGTTCTTCGGTGCGCTCATTTCGACGCACCTGATCTATCGCCTCCACCCGCCGGCCGGCGCTCCGAACGTCAAGGAGGTGTTCTCCATCGAGCTCACCTCGTTCTCCACGTTCATCCTCCTGATGTCGTCCCTGCTCATGGCACTCGCCGTGAACGCCATCCAGAAGGGGAACGTCGCGAGCACCCGGCAGACGATCCTCGGCACCATTTTCTTCGGCCTGATCTTCCTTGGGTGTCAGGTGTACGAGTTCCAGCACTTCGTTCACGCCTATGATGTCACCCTCAGCAACAGCATCTTCGGCTCGACCTTCTATGTCCTGACAGGCACCCACGGCTGCCACGTGGCGATCGGCGTGCTCTGGCTGGTGCTCATGTACATCCGCTCCTTCAAGCCGATCGACGCTGACGAAGGCCGCCCGTGGTTGTTCAAGTCCACGGCACACCTGCTGCTCTTTGCGGTGTCGATCGTCCTCACGATGTACGTCGCCCTCGGCTTTATCCACGCGGCCGAAGAGACGGGGCTTTCCTTCTCCACCCTCGGCACTTTCCTGGGCGGCAATTACCTCGCGATCGGAGCAACGCTGGTCACCTACGGACTCCTCCGCTGGTTCGGGGGCGCCCCCCCCCCCCCCGGCCGACGGGGGGGGGAAGCGGAGGGGGTT
>CAYOSX010000038.1:0-19224 GCA_964406745.1 uncultured Opitutus sp. | reverse complement strand
GCCTCTACTGGCACTTTGTTGATATCGTCTGGATCGTCATCTTCACCGCCGTCTACCTCCTGGAGTACATTTGATCATGAGCGCCCACGCCTCTCCTGCTTCCCACGCTCCCGCCACCGGCGACCACGGTCACGCGGACGGCAAGTTTCACCTCTTCGTCCAAGTGGCGATGATCCTCGCCGTCATCACCGGCGTCGAAATCGTCATCATCTACCTGCCCTTTGCAACGTGGCTGCTCGTGACCTCGCTCGTGGTGCTGTCCGCGGTGAAGTTCCTCTACGTTATCTTCATCTTCATGCACCTGAAGTGGGACAAGATGTTTTGCACGATCTTGTTCTTCATCGGGCTCGTCCTCGCCGGCGGCACCCTTTGGGCGCTTCTCGCGCTGCACGGCGCCCAGGACAGCATACCTGTCGGACCGGCCTACGAACAGGGCTGAAGACCGGCTCCCCCGTCTCCCTCTCCCGGGCCGGTCCTAGACCGGCCCTTTTGCTATCCGACCACCGATGATCGACTGGACCCACTGGCACAATGAGCCGTACCTCGTCGGCGGCCTGATCATCCTCGGCTGGCTCTATGCGCTCATCTGCGGCCCCCTCCGTTCGCGCGTGGCGCCGGGAGAAGCCTTCCCTCGAGGTTACGCCCTCCGATTCTACGCCGGATTGATCATCTTCTACCTGGCTGTGGGCTCGCCACTCGACCAAGTGGGCGAACGTTTCCTGCTCAGCGCGCACATGGTGCAGCATCAATTGCTCACCTATCCGGCGGCCGTTCTTTTCCTCCTCGGCCTTCCGCCCTGGATGGTCGCTCGGGCGATCGAGAACCAGCGCCTGCGCGTGCTGCCCATCGTGCTGACGAACCCGATCATCTGCGGACTGACCTATGTCGGGACCATGTCGGTCTGGCACGTTCCCGCCCTCTACGATTGGGCACTGCAGGACAAGTTCGTGCATGTGATCGAGCACGTGACCTTCTTCGTTGCCTCACTCTTCTACTGGTGGCCGATCCTCAGCCCGTCCCGCATCTATCCGGCCCTGAGCGCCCCGTCGCAAATGCTGTATCTCGTGGCGGTCACCATCGGGATGACCCCGCTCTTCGCCTTCCTCGCCTTTTCGACCGACGTCCTTTACCCGACCTACGAATACGCTCCCCGCATCTTCGCCGATTTTGATCCCTCCGAGGACCAGTTGCTCGGCGCCATCATCATGAAAGTCGGCGGCATGGCCGTGACCTTCATCGTTTTCGCCATCGTGTTTTATCGATGGTACCAGGCGACGGAACGCCGCCGTCGTTGATTTTGGGCTCGGAGCCGGTCCTGCCCCCGTTACCTTCGATCGCCTATGACCTGGGACATCGCCCTCGTCCTTCTGCTCCTGCTCGTGGTGTTCGTGAGCTTCGTGTGGGAAAAGCTCCCGCCCGACCTCACCGCCATGGCGCTCTTTGTCGCGCTGATCGGCCTCGGCCTGCTTGCCCCCGCCGACGCCTTCTCAGTCTTCAGTAACACGGCGCCGCTGACGGTCGGGGCGATGTTCATCTTGAGCGCCGCGCTGGTGAAGTGCGGGATCATCGACCGGCTTTCAGGCATGGTCGAGGCCTCGGGCAGCTGGCCGTATGCCGCGGTCATGATGGTGCTGGTGATCTTCGTGGCCGGCATCTCGGCGTTCATCAATAACACGCCTGTCGTCGTCGTTTTTCTGCCTGTCGTGCTCAACCTCGCGCGGAAAATGCAGCTCGCACCATCCAAGCTGCTCATCCCCCTCTCCTACGCCGCCGTCCTCGGAGGCACCTGCACGCTCATCGGCACGAGCACCAACCTCGTCGTCAACGGCATCCTCATCGGCAAAGGGCTGCCTGGCTTCAGCATGTTCGAACTCGGCTGGCTCGGCGTTCCCGCCACCCTGATCGGACTCATCTACATGGCGCTGTTGGGAAAACGCCTCCTGCCCGTGCGCGAAATGCTCACCTCGATTCTCTCGGATGAGGAGCGGCGCGAGTACATCACAGAGGCCTTTGTGCAGCCCGGATCGCCGGCGGTCGGCAAGACCCTTCCCGAGGCGGGACTCACCCGCGCCAAGGGCATTCGCGTGCTCGAAATCGTGCGCGACGGCATCGCCCTGTACATCGACCCGCAGAACGTGCGACTCAAGGCCGGCGACCGGTTGATTCTCGGCTGCCGTCTCAAGGGCATCGCCCACACCCGCCGCCTCGAGGGCATCGATCTCGTTTCGGAGAACAACCTGGACCTCGAGCAAATCGCCTCTCACGAGGGCTCCCTTGTCGAGGCGGTCCTCACGCCCCACTCGGGGCTGGTCGGCCACACTGTTCGTGAGGTCAACTTCCGCCAGCGCTTCCGCATGGTCGTGCTGGCGCTCCACCGCCGCGGGAAAAACGTGCGCGAGCAGATCGACACCCTCCCGCTCCAGGGAGGCGACGTGCTGCTGATGATGGGCACCGACCAGGCCATCGACGCCCTGCGCAACAGCGAGGACCTCGTGCTCTTCGACCGCGCTCGCGTGCCCACGAAGGTGCAGACCGGCAAGATGTCCTTCGTCGTCGGCGTGATCGCCACCGTGATCGCCACCGCCGCCTTCGGCTGGGTCCCGATCGAGGTCGGCGCCGTGGCCGGCAGCGTGCTCGTCTGCCTCACCCGCTGCCTCAAGAGCAGCGAAGCCTACGCATCGATCGAGTGGAACATCCTCTTTCTCATCTATGGCATGCTGGCCATGGGCCTCGCCATGGAACAAACGGGCGCGGCGGCATGGATCGCCTCGGGTGTCGTTGACGGCGTGCAAACTTTCGTGCCCGAGGCCTACAAGCCGATGGCCATGCTGGTGTGCATCTACCTCGTGACGACGATCCTCACGGAGGTGCTCTCCAACAACGCGATCGCCGCGCTCATGGCGCCAATCGCAATCAGCATGGCCGTCGAACTGGGCGTGGACGCCCGGCCGTTTGTCGTCGCGGTCGCCTTCGCCGCCTCGGCCGCCTTTGCCACGCCGATCGGCTACCAGACCAACACCTACGTGTATGGCGTGGGTGGATACCGCTTCGGGGACTTTCTCCGCTTCGGCATTCCCCTCAACATTGCCTGCTTCATCGTGGCCATGATCGTCATTCCCCGGGTCTGGCCCTTCGTGACCGTGCCTTAAGCCGGATTTACGCGGTGAGTAACCGCGTCTATGCGCGGAGCGAATGGCCTGACATGGACGCAAAGCCACGCGAATTTCAGAGCAGACAGCGAAGTGGCTTCGCGTTCATTCGCGTTCATTCGCGGTTCAATTGAACCTAAATTCGGCAGTTCGAAAGAAACGCGAAGGCGCAAAGAATGTAAGACGCAAAGAGTTGAGGCGGATTGGTTGGCGGGCATGCCTTCACCCAGGAGGCGAGGCCGGTATTTTTGTTTAAGTCCCCGATGCTCTGCGCCTTTGCGTCTTTGCGTTTAAATTCGACCGCTCTTTTTAGGGTGAAGCGTTCCGGCTTACGCTGCTTGTTCACGAGAAGGCGCGATTGCGCCTGATCGGCGAAACAGGTCGTATGCGGAGACGAAAAAGCCCTCCCGGGCGGAGCCGGGAGGGCGGGAAACCATTCAGGGCGCGAGTAACGCGATGCAATCAGGCGCCCGTGGCGAGATCGTCGACCGAATCGCTCTCGACGTTCACGTCGGCGAACAGCCAGGCCGAGAGGTAGCGCTCGGACGCCGAGGGAATGATCGCCACGATCTTCTTGCCGGCGTTCTCCGGGCGCTTGGCCAGCTGGAGCGCCGCCCAGACGATGGCGCCCGAGGAGATGCCAACCGGAATGCCGTCGAGCTGGTTGACCTGCTTCGACACCGGACCCGAGTCCGCCTCCTTCACGCGAATAACTTCGTCGTAGATCTTCGTGTTGAGCACCGCCGGTACGAAACCGGCGCCGATACCCTGCAGCTTGTGCGGGCCCGGCGTGCCACCGGAAAGCACCGGGGAGGCATCCGGCTCGACGGCCACGATCTTGATCGACGCCTTGCGCGCCTTGAGCACTTCACCGACACCGGTGATCGTACCGCCGGTACCGACACCGGCCACGACGATATCGACCTGGCCATCGGTGTCGTTCCAGATTTCCTCGGCGGTGGTCTTGCGATGGATCTCCGGGTTCGAGGGGTTGGCAAACTGCTGGAGAATGACGCTGTTCGGGATCTTTGCCGCGAGTTCCTCGGCCTTGGCGATGGCACCCTTCATCCCCTTCGGTCCCTCGGTGAGCACGAGGCGTGCGCCGAGAATCTTGAGCAGTTTGCGCCGTTCCATGCTCATTGTCTCCGGCATGGTAAGGATGAGCTTCAGGCCCTTGGCGGCGGCCACGAAGGCGAGGGCGATACCCGTGTTGCCGCTGGTCGGCTCAATGAGCACGGACTTTTCAGTGATCTTCCCGCTCTTCAGCGCATCGTCGATCATCGCGAAACCGATGCGGTCCTTCACGCTTGAAAGCGGATTGAAGAACTCGAGCTTGAGAATCACCTCGGCGAGCGCGCCATGGGCGGCCGCGGTGCGGTTGAGGCGGACCAAAGGCGTATTGCCGATGGTCGACGTAATATCAGCGTGGATTTTGGCCATAGTGGCTGGGGGATGAATGGTTACCGTGCAAGAAGGGGACAGCAGGTTGATGAGTTCCGGACAAATTGCCAACCCTTCGCGCAGCTCGTCGCCAACTATTCCCTGCGCGAAGTCCGGCCTTCTTCCCGGGCCAAAAACGGCCTCAAAGGGACACCCTCAAGCCATCGTACGCCAGGCGTATGCCCTCGGGCAGCGCCGCCTCCGTCGCTGCATGATCGGAGAGATGGGTGATGTGCGTCAGGTAGGTCTGCGCCGCGCCGATTTCGCCCGCCACGAGAACCGCCTCCGGAATGCTCATGTGCGACGGGTGTGGCTCCGGACGAAGGCCGTCCAGCACAACCACGTCGGCGCCCTTCGCCAAGGACACCGCGTCCCGGGGCACGCGTTTGCAATCCGTGTAATACACGAACTTTTTCCCGCTGCTGCGCTCAATAAAGATGAGCCCGAGCGTGTTGACCCCGCCATGGGGCAGGAGCGTGGCCTGAATCGTGCCCTGCGGCAGGTCCAGCTGGTCGGGCATGCTTTCCAACTTGAACGCGGCGTATCCCTTCACCACCGGACGCTCCATGATCGCGTACGGATAAATCGACAGGACGCGGGCCATGCCTTCATCGGTCGTATAGACGGTCAGCGCGTTGCCCCCGAGCAAATCGCAAAACCGCCGCAAATCGTCCATGCCGACAACGTGGTCCGCATGGCCGTGCGTCAGGATGAAGAGGTCCACCCACGTCACGCCTTCGCGCAAGCATTGCAGCCGCAGTTCCGGCGCCGCGTCCACTTGGATGTGCAATCCGTCCATCACGACGTGGATCGAGGCCCGGGTGCGATGGTTGCGCCCATCCGTGGAGGTGCAAACGGCGCAGTCGCAGGCAATCATGGGCACGCCCTGTGACGTGCCGGTGCCGAGGAAGATGACGTCCATGCCGAAGGGAAAAGGAATTTCCTCCACCGCGCCAGCACGGCGTAACTCCGGCTCGACTCACGGCAAAACTCGACCTCCGCCCGCCCGCCGCCCAACCTGCAGCATGCCGTCGCGAACAGCTCCAGAATCGGCCGAATCCCTGCTCGCCGCCATGGTCTCCATGGACACGGTCAACCCGGCCTTCGGAGGCCCTCCCGACGGCCAGGCCGGACTCGGAGCCTACCTCGAAACGCTCGCCCAATCCTGGGGGCTGCGTACCCAACGCGAGCCCGTTTCCGAAGGAGGCTTCAACCTCATCGTCACCACGGAGGTCATGCCCAATGCGGAGTGGATCCTGTTCGAGAGCCACCTCGACACGGTCAGCGTTGAAGGCATGACGGTGGCCCCCTTTGCCCTCACGGAGCGCGACGGTCGCCTGTACGGACGCGGCGCCTGCGATACCAAGGGGTCCGGCGCCGCGATGCTTTGGGCCTTGCGCGACTTCGCCCGCCAGCCGACGCGGCCGCGCAACGCCGGTATCGTCTTTGTCGTCGACGAGGAGGCTGGAATGACGGGCGCACAGACGTTTGCACGTGGAGCCCTCCGCTCCTTTGCCCGCCTGCGAGGCATCGTCGTCGGCGAACCCACCCAACTACGCCCCGTGGTCGCGCACAACGGCGCGCTCCGCTGGCGCTCGATCACCCGGGGCGTCGCCGCTCACTCCTCCGATCCCACGAAGGGGCGCTCCGCCATCTCGGCCATGGTGAAGGTGGTGGCTGCCCTCGAGGACCGTTTCGTGCCCCTGGCGCGCGCCGAACACCCGCTCACCGGTCGCGCCGCCGCCAGCATCAACGTCATTCGCGGCGGACAGGCCGGGAACATCATCCCCGACTATTGCGAAATTCATTGCGACCGACGCCTCGTCCCGGGCGAGGAACTGGAAGCGGTCCTTGCCGACCGCGACCGCGTGCTCGCCGGAATGACGGTGGAACACGATGGGGTCTACCTCGCGCCCCCCCTGCCGCCGGAAACCTCCGCCGACTTCCATCGTTGGCTGCAGCCGGCGTTCTCCGCCCACGCCGTCGACGGCCACGGCTTGGGAGCGCCTTACGCCACCGACGCCAGCCACTACGCCGCCGCCGGCGCGCCTGTCGTGGTGCTCGGGCCCGGAGACATCGGTCAGGCCCACACCCGCGACGAATGGCTCGCCCGGAACGCCTTGGAACAGGCGGTCGCGTTCTACGGCTCCGTGCTGCGCCTGCCTTCCTGACTCCGGCGTCATGTCCGCCCCCTCGCCCCCCTCACTCGAGGCGTTCGCGTCCGCCGTTCTTCCTTACCGCAACGGCGATTGGTTCAACCCGCCCGCGCTGACCAACTTCCTCGGTTGTCTGCAGGCTGCGCCTGACATCCTCGCGATCCAGCACCTCACCTTCCCTCCGTACTCCCTCGGCGAAAGCTGGCTCGGTACCCTCGTACTCAACGCCTGCAAGCTGCACACGACCGCGGCGAACATCAATTTCGAGTGGCGCCCCGACCGCATCGTGCGACGCATGCAGCACGATGGCTATGCCCTCGAGAGCGTCACGGTCATGGGGGTGGGCCGGCCCACCGTCACTCTGGTCCTGAGGCTCACCAACACCACCGACGACGCCCGCGAAACCCAGGTGCGCATCCTCGCAGGCGACGGCGTGGTGCGGTCCGACTCCTCGTGGAAGTCTCCGTATTCACCGCGTGAATCACCTGCGATCTCCACCACGCCATGGGAGGGCACGCCTCCCGCATCCTCGCTCGTTCGCAACCTCCAATCCCCCGCGCCCGACGGCGATGGTCTCCTTTTCACCTCACAAACCAGCACGGCCTGTGTCCTGCAGGTCACGCAGCCGGCGCCATCCCGCCGCGTACGCCGGTGGCTCGAATTTAACGGCCGGCTCGCCTCCGGGGAAACGCGCGAGATCCGCCTGTTCATCGCCGTGGGTTCCGACGCATCCGCTGTGCTCGCCGAACGCGCGGACTGGCATTCCGCCTCCGTCCCGCCCGTCGCCGCGGCCGAAGCGGACTGGCGCGCGGAGATCGCCGCCGCCTTCACTCCGCACAACCCGCGTTATAGCGGACACGTCCCCATCCTGGTCACCACGAACGCCGACCTGCGGGCCGTCTACCTCAACGCCGTCATCACGGTCATCACCTTCAAACGCCTGCACGCCGGCGGGCGCACCTACACGACCCTCATGCCGCGCTACTGGGTCACGACGAGCTTTATCAACGACTGGTCCCTCGCCGCGACGCTCCTCGTCATGCTCGATCCCCTCTGCGTCCGCGACATGATCGAGCGCTGGCTGGCGCACGATATCCACCGCCATTTTGGCACGGAGTACGTCAGCGGAAGCTGCACCGGCAACTGGTATTCATGCAATGACTACGCGATGACCCGGCTGGTCACGACCTACGTGCGCGTCACCGGGGATGAAGGCTGGCTCCGTCGCCGGATCGGTGACCGCACGGTTCTGGATCACCTGCTGGGTTGCGCGCACCACTACCGGACGCTCGTCCGGGCGTCCGGCCTGGCGGATTACGGCGACCGCAACAGCCTGCTCGAGGCCGTCGGGACCTATCAACACGAGGTCGCCTCGCTCAACGCCGCCAACGTGTGGATCCTTCGCGAGACAGCCCTGCTCATGGAGCATCTCGGCGACTCCACCCGTGCCTCCGACTTGCGCGCCGAGGCGGACACCCTCGTGCCGCTTGTCCGGGCACTCTATGTCGCCGGCGACGGCACCTGGTTGTGCCGCCAGCCCGACGGCTCCCTCGTGCCTGTCCGCCACGTCTGGGACTTCATCCACACGATCAACTTCCTCCACGACGACCTGCCGCCGGCGCAGGTGCGCGAGATGATCGCCTTCTTCCAGCGGGAGCTCCTGACGCCCACGTGGCTCGCGGCGCTCTCGCCGCTCGACGAAGACACGGGCTTCTCCCTCCGCCCCGACCACCAGTGGAACGGCTCCTACCCCGCCTGGGTCTCCCTCGCCGCCAGCGCGCTCGTGAAGGCAGGCCGCAGCGACCTGCTCGAGGCATGGCTGCCCGGACTCGCCGCGACAGGTCGTCAAGGCCCCTACTCGCAGGCCCACTTTGTCGAAAACTTCGCTCCAACGCTCGCCGGCGGCGCGCGCAAGGCCCCCACCGAGTGGCCGTTCATCAACGACTGGACCTGCCTGTCCGCCGGCAACTTTTTCGAGACGGTCGTGCTCGCCCTCTTCGGCCTCGACTTCGGTTACGAGCGGCTTGAAGCCAGCCCACGGCTCGCACGTTTCGATGACGGGGCCTCCCTTCACTTCGTACCATGGCATGGCCGGCTCCACCACATCGCGGCGACTGGAAGCATCAAACCCCTCCCCTCTTGAAACGACTGCTCGTTCCGTCCCCGGGCGTCGCACCTGGACATGCCTTTCCCCCACGCCCTGACGCCAGGCGGCACGATTCGCTTCAACCGCAAACGAACGCGAACCAACGCGAACAAAAACCAGCGGGAGACCCAGCGCCTGAGAAGATGCCGCCCTGCGGCGATCGATCACCTGATGTCCAGAAGGGGCTTTGCCCATTCTGATATTCGTGCCGATTGGCGCCCATTCGCGGTTTCCCGCCGCGCGGAGATGCGCCGGGGTTGCCTCACGTTTGTGCGGCGTCCGCCGCCCCTGCCGTCGTCACTGAAATCACGCCGCCCTCCGGAAACGATCGCACACCATCCGGCAGCGATACCGTAACCGGGACACCTTCCGGCGCCTCGACGCGGAGTTCAATCGCACCGTCACCAAGCGTCCTCCAGTCCACGGCCAGCCGGCCGGTCGGCATGGTGAAGATGCCTGCCGCGGAAGCCACTGCCGTCACGGCGGGTTGAATACAAATGCGCGTCCACCCTGGCGCATCCGGCCTTGCCCCGAGCAGGCATGCAAAAAAATCGTGGATCATCCAGCTCGCCCACGCATGGCAATCACTCCTCGACGGATCGGCGGCTTCAAGCCACGTGGTTACCCCCAGATCGAGCACGTTCCGCCAGGGAGCGATCACCTTGGGGAAGAAGGCGTCGTACCGACCCGCTGCCTCCAGCGCACGTGCGAGGTAAAAACGTTGGAAGAGTGACATCGGCACCAGGGTCTCGTCATCCACCAGCCGCGCAGCCAGCCGTGCGCGCTGCCCGCCGCCCGCCGCGCCCGCGAGAAGCGCGATCGCCTGGGTATGCTGCGTGGGAGGATCGTCCCGTCCGGGCCCTTCAAGAAAAAGGCTGCGCTCGTCCGACCACGCCTTGCTTCGCAAGCTCTCCCGCAGCCGCGTCGCCAATGCTTCCCATCGATCCGCGTCCGCCACGACTCCGAGATCACGATGCAGGGTCGCCGCCGCCTCGAGCGCCACGATGAGGAATCCTGTCAGGTAGCTTGACCCCATGCCTGCCGCAGCCGAAGGCGAGACGCCATGCGGCCAACCCGGAACCCAGTCGACCCACGCCCAGTCGCCCACACGCCCTACAAAGCCGTCCGGCGTCAGCCGTGAGCGAAAATAGGAAAGCACCGCGTCCACACCTACGAGGCAGGTTCTGAGGAAAACGCGCTCTGCCTCGCCCGACCACATCCAAAGGTCCTTCAACATGAGGATCCAATGCAGCGAGAAAGCCGGAATCAACTGGCGGCGCCGGCACGGCGCCCGGCTGGCCGTAAGGCCTTCCGGCCCGAGGGAGTTCCGCAGCAGCTCAAGACAACGCCGCGCCAGACGCGGGTCGTTGCCCAGATAGAACCCGCACAGGGCCTGCAGGCGGGAGTCCGCCACGTAGTTGAGCTGCTCGAAGTAGGGACAATCCTCATACGTCTCGTGAGCGCAGAGCCGCAGGGTGCGCACGCTGATGTCCCAAAGCCGGTCAATTCCGGGATGATCGCAGGTGAAACGGGCGTTGAAGACGTGCGGAAAGGAAGTGAAGCGATGCGTCGCCCTCCGCAACACCACCGGCTCCGGTCCCGGGAGCACTTCGATTTTCACAAACCAGAAGGTCCGCCAGTGAAAGGATTCAAAAACATACGGTCCACCCGGGAGCACGATCGCGTCGTGATAGCCGTGGGGATCCAGGGTTGCCACGTCGTCGCGCCGTCCCGCCTTCACCCAGAAGCGCACGCCGCCCGTGCTTCTCCAATGCCCGAGGGCCTCAGCGTAGACGATCCGCACCTCTCGCCCCGCGCCGCCCGCGAACTCCAGCACGGGATAACTCGTGGTCAGACCGCCGGCATCGAGCCATACTTCGCCCCGTTCGCCCGCGTCCACCCGCCACGGCAACACGTCCGGACGACGTCGTTGCCAGATGCGCGGAAACACCTGAAGTGACTCCTCCAACGCGGGCAGCGCGCGCGGCACCAGCCGACGCAACGGCGCGAGCCCCCACCCTTCCGAAACCGCCGGCGGCCCGGCGACGACGGCGCGCGCCCAGGCGCGGTCGTCGAAATCGACCTCGTTCCATCCATCCGGACGCAAGCCGGCTTCGATACGGTCGAGCGGCCCGAGGAACTGCCTCGCGGAATGGAAGGCGTCATCGAAATTTGGGCGCACGGACCGATCCTCAAACCCAAGCCACTCCCCGGGTGTATCGAGATCCGCCCCCTCCGGACCCTGCACCCACCATCCAGGGCGGTGGCTATGCACTTCGCTGAGCGGACCCTCCTCCCCATGCCACCGCACCTCGGCCGCGAGCACATTTTCGCCGCGCCGGAGCAGCGGCGCGAGGTCGTAGGTTTCCACCTGATACGCGTCGAGCGTGCCTTTGAGCGGACCGCGACCAACCCGCTCGCCGTTCAACCAAAGCACATAACGGCAATCCGCCGTCACCGCGATCCGGAACGTCGACGGTCGCTTCGTCAGCTCAAACCGGCGCCGAAACAAGGCCACCTCGCCGCCATTCACCCCCGGCGCGTCGTGAACCCAGCAAAAGGGGGCGCGCAACGGCGGCAGGGGCGCGGCGGCAACAAGAAGGGAGGCGGTCGACGGCACAAGGAAAGACGTGGGAGCGGGGCGGCTCGCGGTAATGACACCGATTCCGGATGGCGGTGTTTGCGGTGACAAATACGAGCAGGGTCATCCTGTTGAGTCAGGCAACCCGGGCAAAGAAAAACGCGGGGACTGACACCCCTTTTCGTTCTTCATAGAACATCTGCTTCGGCGAACACATCGCACCCGAGCGAATGCCCGCCCAACACTCAACAAGATGAACGAAATTGTCGTGGCTCGCGCCTTGCCCGGTCGGTCCGCGCGACCTCTCACTCACGCCAGCTCATGCCCCTCGCCCTGTGTTCGCTTTGCCTCACCTTCATTGTCGCGGTCCACGCCCGGGCTGGAGAGGCCCGCGTTGTCCGCATCGCGGCCGACGATCTGCGCGGCCGCATTCACGCGTTTTGGATCGGACCTGCCTGCACACTTTCGAATCAGCGACCTCGTGCAACGCATCGTCACCGTGACCGAGCGTGCGATCTTCGAGCAAGGAGGCCGCAGGGTAGAAATCGAACGCAAGTCCGGGTACGAAATTCCGTTCGACACACCGGCACCGCCGCTGAAGGACGCCCTGATCGACTCCGTCCGGCCGGCTCCGACCCGCCCCCTGCGCCCATCAGGTCCCCTCATCGACGAAAACCCCTGAACACCCCGCACGAAGCAAGGCCGGCACCTTCAACGGGGCCGCGCGCGCTCACTAGCTTAGTTGTCGCCCCGGCCCCCAACCCGGCGGTCGCGTTCCCTCTCACAACACACCCAGGGCCGCCTCCAACTCGGTGGCGGTGACTTGGGTCGCGAGCACCACGACGCGCGCCTCGTCTGACCGGGCACGCACGAGCCATCCTTCCGCAGCGGGAACCTCAAGCCAGGCACCGGACGGCGGCGGATCCGAGAAATCCTGCCGGTCAGCCACCAAAAGATGTACCAGCGGACGGTCCTTCTTCATCATCGAACCGTCCGGACCGGTAACGGTGCTCTGGCGCATGGGGGCCGTGTCCGCGGAGCGTGGACCGGCATCATCGAGAAAGAAACATATGAGATAAATCCGCCGACCACGTACATCCAGCACCATGCAGCCGTAGCTCGACAGCGCCGTCATGGCCTCCGGGATTGAGAATTCCGGAGGCGCCCCGGCCGCAATCAGGCGTGTCCGAAGCTCGTCGTGATCGGCGGAAACCGTGTCCAGCGCGTAGTCGGGCCGCGAGAAATGCGCGCGCACCGCCTCCACCGTGTCGGCCACGGTGATGCGGTCCACGGCGATCTCCGTCCGCGGGATGCGCCCTGCGGCAAAGAGGATCAAGGCGAGCACGCCACAAGCCGCCGCCGCCCAGACCCATTGCCGGGCTCTCGAACGACGCGCCGAGGCGGTACGTCCGGCTGAAAGCAGGGCGTCGACCTTGGCCGGAGGTAGCTTCTGCCGCTCGTAATGCTGGCGCAGCTGTTGGTCGAAGTCTGACATGCGTCGGTTGAGAGAGTAACGAGTTGAGAAATGGAAGGATTGCGAGCGCGCAGCGATTGGATTCAGCTCTCTGAAGCCGCAGCGTGTGTCCGGAGTTTGCGATAGGCGCGATGCAGCAGGCAAAGCACGGTACCTCGCGGCTGCGCCGTCATCTCACCGATCTCCTTCGCGGTTCGCCCCTCGACGTGGTGGAGATAGATGACCTCCCGCTCCCCCGGCCTCAGAATACCGAGCAGCGTTTCAAGGTCATCGATCATGCCGGGAACCGTGGGCCCCGTCTCCGGAGGATCAGGCTGGCTTTCCTCGATGGAATCGAAAACCACGATCTTCGCCCGCCGGCATCGGTCGATGAAGAGGTTGCGGATCGTCGTGTAGAGAATCGCGCGTGAATCCACGAACCCGTTCCGCCTTACCAGACGAAGCCACGCCTCCTGCACGAGATCCTCCGCATCGTGCGCCCGGTGAGCCAGGGAAAGGGCATAACGGTACCCGCTCTGCAAGAGCTCAACGGGGTCCGGCCTGGGCTCGGACTGCAAGGAGGCGAACTCATCCACGGAGCGTAGGAGCCCGTCCGGAGATTTTATTCCCTAGCCGAGGAAAGTTTCGCCGATGCGCATGCCAAACCAGCGCAATCACGACCCCGCGTCGTTCGTTCCCAAGATGACGGCCTCGTTCCACGGGCCGGAAAACATCCAACCCTCCCATCCCTCCATCCCATGAATCATCGTTCGCTACCTGGCGCCAAAGCCTTTGTTCTCGCGCTGTTGTCCTGCTCATTCGCTGTCGCACAGGAATATTCGACGCGGGTGATCGCCCGCAATCTCGACCGTCCGACCGGCCTGGCCCTTCATGGCGGCGACAAGCTCTACTTCACGGAGATTCCCACCCCGGGCGTCGGAGGCGGGGCCAACGGCGTCAAGGAACTCAGCCTTCATAGTGGAACGGTACGCACGATCCACACCGGCGAGCCGGAGCCGGTCAACATCGCCGTGAGTCGCCACGGTGAGCTTTACTGGACCTGCCGTTCCGCCGGGGTCATTCTCGAACAGTCTCCGCGCCCCGCCTCGTCTTCAGCCAACGTCGTACTTTCCGGCCTGGCACGGCCCACCGGCATCGCCGTCGACGGTGATGGCAACATCTATTTCACGCAAATCCCCGTGCCCGGCGTCGGTGGAGGTGCTAACTCCGTCTCTGTCATTTCACCTCTCGAGCCGCATAGCCCGGTGGTGCTGAGCATGGGCGAACCAGAACCCGCCGACGTCACCGCGAGCCGGGACGGCACGCTCTATTGGACCTGCCGCACTGCCGGCGTCATCCTCACACGCACGCCGGCAGGCGAGATAAACCTGCTGCTTGCAGAACTCGACCAACCCAACGGCATCGCCCTGGACGACCAGCGGGATATCCTCTACTGGACGGAGCTGCCCACACCCGGTGTCTCCGGCGGGAACGGCGGGAGCAATCGGATCTGGGGCTACAACCTGAATTCCAAACAAAAGTTTCTGGTCGATTTCGGCGACCCTGAGCCCACGGATGTCGCCGTTGCCCCCAACGGACGTGTGTATTGGACCTGCAGCAGCGCCGGCGTGATTGTCGAAGCGAGCCGGCTCTGACGCCGCCGCTATCGAGGAGGCAGTCGACCATGAGGTCGATGGAGCGGTACAAAAAAGCGCGGGACCGCCACCGGTCCCGCGCTTCAACCTGAACCTGCCCGGACCCAGCGGGCAATCGTTTAGAAGCTGAACGTCGCGCTCAGGCGGTAGCTCCGTGGATTGAAGTAATACTGATAGGTCTGCAGTCCGCCGAGCGTCGGATTCCAGTTGGAGGCGAGGACCTGCTTGTCCTGATTGTTCAGCAGGTTGTCGACGTTCAGCTGCACGCGGATGCGGTGCCGGTCGCGCAGCATGAATTCATAGCCGATCATGCCGGTGAACAACGTGTAGGCCCCGCCCTTGAAGACCTCGATGGTGGGATCCTGCAGCGACGCCGGACGCACGCCGAGGATGGAGTCGCCCCGGTAGTTCGCGCCGCCACCCACGGTCAGCCCCTTGAACGGACCGTCGGTGAAGCGGTAGGCGGTGAAGAGGTTCGCGTTCCACGGGCGGATGTTGGTCTCGATCTGGCCTTCCTGGGCCTTCACAAAGGCGAGCCAGCTGTCGAGTCCGGTGATGAGCGCGCCCACCGTGTTCGTGCCGCCGGCGTTCGAAAGGTTGCCCGGCGACCGGGTCGTGTCGTAGGCCAGCGCGGCATTGGCCTGCCACTCGGCGCGGTTGCGCTCCACATACGAGGAGAGCGCGCCGCCGAGCTCGGAGATGGCGTTTTCGGCCTTGCTGACATTGAAGGTCACACGCCAGTTGCGCGTCGGGTTGGCGGTGACTTCCAGCTCCCATCCTTCCGATCGCTGGGAACGCGTATCCGTGCCACCAACACGATGGCCGTTGGGATCGTTCTGGTCGGTGATCACCGTGTTCGGGCCGCCGTTGAGCAGGGTCGTCCAGATCGCGTTGATGTAATTGAACACGTCGTTCTGGTGGCCGGAGGCCTGCTTCTCGAGATCCACCTGGAAGCGCGTGACGGTCGCGTTGACCTTGCCGTCGAGCAGCTTGAACTTGAGGCCGTAGTCGGAACCCTTGCCTTCGAGCGGACCGATCTCGCGCTGCTCACGGAACTCCTCGTCGTCCAGATAACGGCTGCCGCTCTGGTCGCGGAAATTGGTGGAGGTGTTGGCGAACACGCTCAGCCAATCGGTGCCGGGAACATGAAAGACCGCCCCGAGCGTGTGCGTGTTGCCGGCCTGGTTGACCGCGGCGGCGGCGGGCGCGTTTCGGCCCGTCACCTCGCCGGTCGCACTGTTGAGGATCTGGCTGTGATTCCAAACCTGGATCCGGTCGCGCCGGGCGCCGGCGGTGGTGACGAGGCGGCCGTTGAAGAACCGGCTGTGCGCGGCGACCGCGGCGGAGTCGATGCGGTTCTCCGACTTGCTCATGCCGTTGCGGACGAATCCGCTTTCGAACTGTTCCGTGGGACGCCCGTAGACGAAGTTGGGGCCGAGCGGATTCTGGAAGGGATCCGGAATGCCGCGCTCCGCCAGATTCGCGGAGAACGGATCGACGTGATAAATGCGGCGGGGAACATTGGTGAAGTGGTTCACCGCGGAGCGATCCGGGTGCACGTTGCCTTCGCGGAACGACTCGCCTTCACCCGTCGTCTCCGCGCGGCTGGCGAAGGCAAGGATGGTGTGGCGGCCGAGCCGGCCGAGATCGAGGTTGTAGCTGCCGCTGACGCGGACGTCGTCGCGGACCGTCTCGCGATCCGCGTAACTGGGTTCTGAATACACCAGGAGATCGCCCGCGTGCGGGTTGGGAATCGACTGGTTGAGATTCAGCGCATGGCGCCCCTGGCTCGTGGCCACGTAGGGCACCCCGAGCGTGTTGGCGAAGTTCGCCCCGTTGGGGCCGCCGACCGTGGCGTCGTAACGCCCGTCCGCGGTGAAGACCGGCAGGGTCGTCGTGACATCATACATGATGGCGATGCCTGCGAAACCGACGACGGATTGGTTGAGACGATCCACCACCGAGCGGTTGGCGGCCGCCTCCAGGAAGAGATTGCGTCCGACCCGCTGTTCGATGGTCACGCCGATCGTGGAATAGTCGGTTTCGACGAACTGCCCGGGACCCGTGATGTTGCCGCGACGGGGAAACACGCTCTCGTCGTCGAAGTCCTTCGGGCTGTTGTACCCGTTGACGTTGCTGCCGCTCGACGTGCGGTAGTAGCGGGTGCCGTCGGCCGAGTTCCCGGTGAACAGGACCTTGCCCGCGAGCGGACCGTCCATGATCGCCACCAGCGTATTCGGCTGGATGGTGTGACCGGCAGTGCGGATTTCGCCGCCCCAGAGGGGAATCGGCGGATTCGCCGGCAAACCGTTGCCGCCTCCGCTCTGGAACTGCGAGTAGCGGTTGTCGCCGAGGACGGACGGAGCCTGCGGCGTGCCGAACTCCACGAAGTTGCTGCCCCAAGCCTCCCACTGGGAGATGGAGTCCCACGGCATCCATGGACGCACTTTGTTTTGCTTCATGTGCCCCCACTCGCCGCCAAAACGGACCGTGGTCGAATCGGTGGCCTTCCAGGTCAGCGCGAGGGCACCGCGCTCCTGGTCGTCGCTTTCGAAATCCCGGTAACCGTCGGCGCCCTGCATCATCAGGTTGAGGCGCGCCGCGAGTTTGCCATCGGCGGTGCTGCGATTGACGTCAAGCGCACCGCGCTTTAGGCCCCAACTTCCGGTGACGAACGAGAGGTCCGTGATGTCGTTGTCGGAACGGGCGCGCTTCGGCGTGACGTTCACGATGCCGCCCGGTCCGCCGATGCCAAAGAGGATCGAGTTCGGGCCTCGGGCGATGTCGACGCGATCGAGATTGAACGCGTCACCGCTGATAATCGTGTCGAAAAAGTCACGCGTCTGAGTCGCACGACGATAGCCGCGGATCTGGAAGTTGAAATCATTCTCGATCAGTCCATTTCCGGTCGTCGCGCCGACGTTGGCGTTGCCGCCGCCGATGTCGTTGCCCGCGCTGAGCGCAAACTCCATCGCCTGGTTCACGTTGAGTGCGCCAATGTCGTCGAGGAAATCCTTCGTCATCACCGAAATCGAAGCCGGTGTGTCGAACAGCGACGTGTTGAGGCGGCTGCCCGCGAGCGTGTTCGTGGCGACGTAGCCCGTGTCACGCTCCGAAGAGACCTCGAATGGGGACAAGGTGACGGCGGCTTCACGGTCCGGCGGAGGCGGCACGTCCTGCGCGCCGAGCGGAAACGAGAGAAGGACGGACGCCAGCGCAACCGAAACGCGGGCACCACGGCCTCCGTGGGAGAGGTTCGTATTCATAAGCAGTTCTAGGGTTGGGTGTCGGGGAGGGGCGGACAAAACGACGCGCAACGCGCCGTCAGTCGCGCAGCCAAAGCCCACGCGCCGGCTGCGCCAACCCCACGATCACTCATCTTGTTGAGTGAGGCGCGAGAATCGGGGCGCAATCGACATGAGGCCGCCTTCGTGCACCTACGCTCCAGGACCGCGACCGAGCGTCGTCCCTTCGTTCCAAAGCGGCGGCAACACCAGATTCCGCGCCTGCGCGGGCACGCCCCACTCGTTCTCGTTGATCGCCGCGATCAGCGCATCGACACCCACTGAGCCGATGTTGTCGCCCTGCGAAATGCAGCCCGTAACCTGCGGATACTGCGAATGCAGCAGGGTGAACGATGCGTACGAAACGTCGCGCGGCACCCGCAGGCCGGCTTCACACAGCCAGTCGTAAATCCGGGGAATGAACCCCACGACGGCATCCGGCCGGTGGCGCTCGAACCACGTCATGAACGCAGCCCGGTCGCGCGTCTCTGAGGTGAGCAGCGGTAGTCGCGCCTTTGCGGGAATCCACTCCTGCTGCGCGGCGAGCGAGGCTCCAAGGCGGGTCGGATCGTCCATCGCCGCCGGTTCATGCGAAAGCACGGCCCCGCCGATCCGCTTGAACCCACGCGCAACGGCCTCGCGCCAGACACGGCGGGTCTCCTCGAACGTATCGCTCTTGACCACGTGAAAAGGAATCGCGTCCCAACCAAGGTCGAGCCCGACCACCGTGAAATTCTGCGACGGGAGGTCTGCGATGCCGGGCCCTGCCATGTGTTCGAACTGCGGCACCAAGAGACCGCGGATCCCGCGATGATGCAGCACACGACTCGCCGCCTCGATCGTCGGATAATCCGCGAGATCAAACTCGTGCAGCCGGTATCCGCGTGCTTCCGCGCGGGCGCGCGCCGCCGCATGAAACCGGTAATGGTTGTCCACGTTCTCCATCCTGCTGTCCACAAGGTAGGCGAGCGCCGCCCCGCTGCCTGTCTCATGTCCTGCCCACCGCTGCCGGGCCAGCGTCGCCAGCGCCGGATCCGGCCGGTAGCCGAGCTTGTCCGCCATCGCTTTCACCCGTGCCCGCGTGGCTTCGGGAATGCTGGGATGATTGCGCAGCGCCAGGGAGACCGACGATTTGTCCAGCCCAAGTCGCTGTGCGATGTCTTGATGGGTGACGCGCCGCTTCATCGCTCGTCAGGATGAACGCCGGAGCGCGCGCACCGTCAACGTTTCAGTGGCACGGGCATGGTACGGTCGCCCCGCCAGTCCCAACCGAGCAAAGGGATAAGCCAGGCACGCCGCGCCTTCCGCTAATCGGCCGCCACGCTGAACACATGGGCAAGGATGCCCATGCGGACCACGG
>CAYOSX010000037.1:0-21570 GCA_964406745.1 uncultured Opitutus sp. | reverse complement strand
TGCCGGGGTGGTCGGGACCGCGATGATTTCGCCGGCGCGCGCGTCCGACTTCATCCGGAGCCAGGTGGAGACGCCGACGCGCACGCTCCTCCAGATCGCGGGCGTGATCATCGTCGTCTGCGCCGCGAACTTCGCCCTCGGGCGCCTGGTCGGCGGCCGCGCGTTCCGGCGCGAAGCAAGCCAGGCGCTCGGACAAAAGAACACCGCCTTCACCGTGTATCTGGCGCTCACCTACGCGAGTCCGCTCGTCGCCCTCGGCCCGACCTTCTACATCATCTGCCATAATCTCTGGAACTCGTGGCAGCTGCACCGCGCGGTCCGCGCGCGCCCTTCCCCGCCCGGCTCCGGCCCGGTGTAGTTATTTTCTGATACGCCTTTGTCCGGACGACCGGCGGGAGCACGCAGGCGCCATTCACTGGCGCCCAACAGGGGAGGTCTCTGATTTTTCAAATCCACGTCAAACCGCCGGTTACGCAGCAAGGCAGGGCACACGCGGAACTTTTTCATGCCGGCTCCCGTCCCATCGGTCATCCAGCGCAACCTCAACCCAGGAAGCACATGAAAACGCGCAAGATCCCCTCCACGTTCGTAATTTCCGCCGGCCTGCTCTTCGCCCCGCTGGCCCATGCCCAGGTTCAGGGCGCGGTCTCGGGAGCGACCAACGCTACGGCCGCAGCCACGGCGGTCGCCCAGCGCCCGCTGACGCCGCCGGCCCCCACGGTCGTGCAGCGCCCATTGGCTCCCCCGGCGCCGCCCGCCGCGGCCAGCGTGGGGGCGACAGGCGCCGTCGCCGGTTCGGCGGCGTTGTCCACCGGCCCCGCCTCCGGTAGTGTTGGAATGAATACCAACGCAACCGCCAACGCCTCTCCCACCGGCCAGGCCCGCGGGCTCTCCGTCGCCGCCATCGCCTCGGGCGGGGCGGCCGTCGCCCTCGACACCTCGAACACCGTGCCGCAAATCCGCGCCGCCGCGCAGTCCACCCGCGACGCGGTGCTCGCGGACGTCGAGACCCGCATCGCCGCCAGCATGGAGGCGACCGCAAATCTCCGCCGCAACGCCCGCCGCCTCGACGCGGAGACCCGTGCAGAGGTTGAGACCTCGCTCGACGACGTGCGCGCCCGGGAACGTGCGGTGAACGCCAGCCTGAAGGCCGCCCGCAAGGCAAAGGGAGAGGCACAGGAAGCAGCGCAGTCCAAGCTCGCCGCTGATTATGAGGCCTACGCTGAGGCCGTGACCCGTGCCGAGGCTGCCGCGACGCCGGCGACGCCCGCCACGCCGGCCACCCCCGGGGTCTCGCCTGCCACATCCGCCACCCCGGCCACGCCGTCGGTGAACGCCGGGGGCCGGACCGACGCCGCGCAGGACGCCGCCGCGACCATCAATCGGGCCGGTGCCAACGCGCAGGGCCAGGCGCGCGGCGAGGGATCCGCCGAAGCCGGCGCCCGTCGGTGAGCGCCCCTCCCAACGACAAGGGCGGCGGCCCTGGTGCCGCCGCCCTTTCGACCGATCCTGTCTCCCTGGCCAATCCGGCGGGAGCGAGACGCCGGCCGTGAATCGGCGGCAACGGAACAGCCTCAACCTCAAACCATCTTTCCTGTGAACCCCTTGACCCTCTCCCTTCACCGCCTGCGCACGCCGGCCGCCGCCGCGCTGGTTGCCGCCGCAGGTCTTTTCAGCGACGCGCACGCCCAGAACGACATGACCGCGCCGGTTCCCACGCTCACGCTGGGCAGCGGCTTCGATTACAGCCGTGGCGATTATGGTTTCGACACCGACACGGAGGTTTTCATGGTGCCGGTCAACCTGACCTACGAAACCGGATCGTGGCTCTTCCGCGCAGGTCTTCCATGGATCCGCGTCGATGGGCCGGCCAGTTCCGTCAGCGGTGTGCCGGGTCGGCCGACCACCTCCTCTGAATCGGGACTCGGCGACGCCACCCTCGGCGCGACCTACCGTTTCGGCCAGGTGATGGAAAACGTTCACCTCGACCTGACCGGCCGGGTGAAGTTCGGCACGGCGGACGTCGACAAGGGTCTCGGCACCGGAAAAATGGACCACTACTTCCAGGCCGATCTGGCCCGCAGCTTCGGCGCAACGACACCCTTCCTGACCCTTGGCTATCGCTCCATGGGTGCGTCGGATCTTTATCCGCTGCGGGACGGCCCGTATTTTTCCGGCGGCTTCGTGTATCGGTACAGTCTCTACACGAGCACCGGGCTCGCCTACGACTGGCGCCAGCGGCTCGTGCGCGACGGCGATCACGCCAGCGAGGCGATGGGCTTTCTCGTCCATCGCTTCGACGACCGGTGGAGCATGCAAACCTACGCCCTGACTGGATTTACCGACGCAAGCCCGAAGTTCGGCAGCGGGTTCATGGTGAACTACCGATACTGAAATCGATGCCAGCGAGCCGCGCCGCGCCCGTTGCAGGCGCGGCACGCGTCCGTCAATCGATCAGCGCCTGATACGTGAGCACCTTGAATTTTTGATTCAGATCGAGGCCGCCGGTGGGACGCAGTTGGGTCATGAAAATCGCCACCACGTTCTTCTCCGGATCGACGAAGTATTGGGGGTAATAGGCGCTGCCCCACCCGTACGCGCCCTTGTTGACCAGTTCGCCGTAGAAGCCCGGATCTTCGTTGACCCAGAACCCGAGCCCGAACGCGGACGTGTCGCGCCGGTACTTGTCGCCGGTGTGATTGGCGTGCATGAGTTCGACGGTCTTCGGATTCAGCAGGCGCACCCCGTCAAGCTCTCCGCCGTTGGCAAGCATCTGGAGCAGCCGGCCGTAGTCCTGGATGGTCGAGAGCAGGCCGGCGCCGCCGGAGAAGCAGCGGCGGGGGCCCTGCACGTAGTCGCTCTTCGTGGAGTCCTCCATCCGGACGAGCTTCCCGTCCTGCACACCGTACACCGGCGCGAGGCGTGCCTCCTTGCCCGCCGGCAGGAAGAAGCTCGTGTCCTTCATGTCCAGCGGCTGGCAGATGCGCTCCTCGATGAAGCGGTCGAGCGGCATCCCGGAGAGCACCTCGACGAGGTGGCCGAGCACGTCGGTGGCGTATCCATATTGCCATGACTCACCGGGGTGCCCGTGGAGAGGGAGGGTGGCGAGCCGGTTGATCGCCTCGCCGATGGTCTCGTCCTTGTCCGCGAAATACCAGCCGTGCAGGCCGGCCGCCTTGTAGAGGTCGACGGCGAGTCCGTCGCCGTAGGTGAGGCCGGCGGTGTGGGTGAGCAGATCGCGGATCTGGATCGGCCGGCGCACCGGCTCGGTGACGAACTTCGTGCCCGGGTGCGCATCGGCGGGCGGCGGCACGGCGACAACCTGGTTGCGAAAGGCCGGCAGGTGCTTGTGCAAGGGATCCCGCATCATGAGCTTCCCCTCCTCGTAGAGCATCATGATCGCGACGGAAGTGACGGCCTTGCTCATCGAGGCAATGCGGAAGATGGCATCGGTCGGCATGGGCACCTTGCCCTCGATATCCTGGTGACCGAACGCCTTGAGGTGCGCCACCTCGCCATTGCGCGCCACGTAGACGACGCCACCCGCGAGGTCACCCTCATCGACGTGGTGCTGGACGACGGCATCGAGGCGGGCGAGGCGCGCGGGATCGAAGCCCGACGAAGCGGCGGCGCGCAGGTTCGCAGCGGCGCCGAAAAGGAGAAGAAGGGAGAGGATTAAGGCAGGCGACAAGCGGGGCGGGAACATGGCCGAAGGGCGTAGCCCGACGCCCAGCGCGCCGCAAACGAAAAGCCGGGCGGGACGGCGGACGGGGCATGCGCCCGAAGACGGACAAGAGTGTCCGTCGTCCCAAAGAGGCGGCGCGATTCCTGGGAGGACGGACACTCTTGTCCGTCTTTCGAGCAGTCCAGTGCCCCGCCCTACGGAGAGCCGTTGACCGCTTTCAGCCTCGTGCCACCTCAGCCTCGAGGGCTTCGCGGGTCACGGTGTGCCGTGCGCCGCAACGCGGGCAGCGGATCTCGACCGTTTCGCCCCCTCCAAAGAGATCCTCGGGGTCGGCCTTGAAGGTCGGCGCGAGCACCTCGAGCATGCGCGCCTGATTGCAACCGCAATGCCAGCGGTAGACCCGACGCTCAAGCTGGCCTAGGTCTTCCTCCGTCTCGAGGGCGGCAATGCGCCCATCGGTCAGATCGCGCAGCCAGGCGACGTCACAATCCGGATGCTCGACCGCGAGCGCAAAACGATCTCCACCCAGGTCGAAAACGCGACCGACCCGTTGTTCACTTTGAGCATAGAACGTCTCGAGGGCGGCGAGCGGATCGTCTCCCGCAAAGGCGACGGCGCTGCGCCGCTTGGGTTGACGAGGGACAACCACGTCCGCGTAAAAGAGATTTTGCAGCATGTCCTTCACGTTCTCTTCAAACACGCGCCCGGTGACCGCCCCGGTCTCGTTGTCGCCGGTGAGAAAGACATTCACGTGTGGATTCTGAAAGTGCAGGGTCCAGGCCGTGAGTTCATTCCACGGGCGGCTGACCTGGTGGAGGACAAACGCCGCCAAGGCCCGTTTGAAGAGGGCGTCGTGGGCCTCCGCCGGTTTCATGCGGTGATCCGCGAGGTGCAGGTAATAGTCGACGTAGAGTTCAGTGAGGTTGACCCGCGCCAGCAGGACATTGCGATGTCGCACGAAGTCGGTGCGCGCCACGATGCCGGCGTCGGCGGGATTGACGGGATCGGATTCTGACATGCCTCCCAGTGAATATCGTGAACGCGCAATGTCGAACGCGACCTGACCCGCCCTGGGAGGACGGACACTCCTGTCCGTCCGGTTTGGCCGGATCGATCAGATCCGAATAGGGCGGATAGACGGGAGAAAGAGAAAATGGAGAAAGCAACCGGACGGACAGGAGTGTCCGTCCTCCCAGAAGGGAGCGCATTCGACGCGGAGCGTGCGCACGCTTGTCCTTTTCCGACTTCGGATCAACGTCGGCCAAGTCCCAATTCCGCCCTTCTCTCCCTCTTCCCATGACCACCCTCCGCGTTCGTCGCAGCCTCCTCGTTATCGCAAGCCTCGCCGTTGCCGGTGGGCTCTTCGCCCAGGCGCCGCGTATAAGTTTCCCGGCGGCCAGCCCCAGTGCGACCCTCACGCAGCGGGTCGGGATCACCGATATCGAGATCAACTACAACCGACCGGGCGCAAAGGGCCGCACGATCTTCGGCGGCCTCGTGCCGTACGACCAAGTCTGGCGCACCGGCGCAAATACGGCGACGAAGATTACCTTCAGCACACCCGTGACACTCAACGGTACCGAGGTGCCCGCAGGTTCCTACGAACTCTTCACGATTCCCGGCGCGAACGAGTGGACCGTCATCATCCACCAGAATCTGTCACAATGGGGCAGCTATTCCTACGATCAGAAGAACGACGTTGCCCGGATCAAAGCACGGCCGGTCGCAGTCGCTGAGCACGTCGAGACCCTCGACATCAGCCTCAACGACCTCCGCGACGAATCCGCCACGCTCGCGATTTCGTGGGAGAAGGTACGCGTACCCATCGCCGTCACCGTCGATGTGAAGTCCGTCCTCGTCCCGCAGATCGAGGCAGTCATGTCCGCTGGCGGCGAGCGACTGCCTTACGCGCAGGCGGCGATGTACTACTTCGAGAACGACCTCGACCTCGCCAAGGCGGCGGCGTGGATGGATGCCGCCGTGGCCGCCCAACCCGACGCGTTCTACCTCGTTTACCGCAAGGCGCTCATTCAGGAGAAACAAGGGGACCGCGCCGGCGCCCTCGCGACTGCCCGAAAATCCCTCGAAGCGGCGCGTCAGGCGCCGAGTCCCGCGATGCGCGACGAGTACGTCGTCCTCAACCAGACCCTGATCGATCGCCTGGAGCGTGCGCGTTCGACCAAGTGACGCTTCGCGTCGGCCCGGGCGGTGACGCTCGGTCGCAACGGGGGCGATGGCCCGCCATTTACTTCCCGCCGGTGACAGTCGGGGACTTCTTCAGCTTCTCGAGCTTAGGCCGGATCACGACGCGGCAATAACCGGCGTCGGGATTCTTTTTGTAGTAATCCTGGTGATACGCCTCGGCCTCGTAGAAAGCCTTGAGTGGCACGATCTCGGTGACGATCTTGCCGCCCCAGGACGGGTTGGCTTTGGCCAGGGAGGCTTCCGCCGCGGCCTTCTGCGTTTCATCCGCGTAGAGGATGATTGAGCGGTAATGCGGACCTTCGTCGGCGCCCTGCCGGTTCAGCGTGGTCGGATCGTGAATGTCCCAGAAGTAGTCGAGCAACGTCTCCAGCGAAACGCGTTCGGGATCGAAATCGATGCGAATAACCTCGGCGTGACCCGTGCGACCGGTGGTGACCTGCTTGTACCCGGGATTGGCCACGGTTCCCCCGGCAAAACCGCTGACCACGCCGGTGACGCCGGGAACCAGTTCATAAGCAGCCTCTGTGCACCAGAAGCAGCCGCCTCCGACAACGAGCGAGGAGGTGCGGGACGAGGAGGCGGAAGCAGTCATGGCGAAGGAGAGAAGAGCGCCGGCGGCGGCGAGCAGGACAAACGGTTTCATGCGGGTGAGACACACGCTGCACAGGAATATTCCACGCGCAAACTCCGTCACTTGCCCTCCCAGCCCGCGGGCAAGAAATCGTAGCCCACGGAGGTCGTCCAGGGTTGCCTTACGATCGAACCTTTTTACGTTCGGGATGTCTAAATACCCATGAACTTCACGCGAGCCGTTCTCCTGATTCCGGCCGTGCTGCTGAGCGCGTCGACCGGTCACACTCAATCCCCTCCCGGGCCCGCCCAGCAGGAGGTTACGCCTGCGCGGGACACCCCATCGGAGGCGTCGGCGGAGGAGAACCGCGAGCGGCCCTTTTCCCCGACGGTTGCGGCCAACCTCGCGCGGGCGATGCCCAAATACAATCCGCCTGCACCTCCGAAGCCGAAGGTCGAGGAAGAATCCGACGCCGAGCAGCCGCGCAACCAGATCATCCGCCTGCCAAAGGTCGTGGTCGAGGGCCAGCGCCCGCCGGTGTTCACGGAGCGCGAGATTCACACCAAGGAAGGCCTCGAGGCGCTGGCCGTGGCCCGTTACCTGACGGAGTTCGATCGCGGTGTGCTCAACCGTTACCGCCTGCCCTTCGTGGGCATGACCGCCGAGCAGCGGGCCATGATGATGTACGAGGAAGAGGAACGCCTGCGTAACATCGAAAAGGCAAAGCAGTCGATCTACGTGCTCAAGCAGGTGGACCCGGAGGCAGCCGAGCAATTGAAGAAAGAGTCCGACGCGGCGTACATCCGGAAGTCGGAGTTCCTGCCGACCAGCGGGGTACGGTAGCCGGATCCCGCGTTCGTCTACTCGGGCACAAGCCAGCGGAGGCTCGCCTCGCCGCTTGGCTCGCGGGCGAGCAGCTGCGCAAGGGAAGGCAGGGCCGGGGAGATCTCCCGGTCGACCTGCCAAGGAGGATTCACGACCACGAGGCCGCATCCTTTCATTTTCAACAGGGATCGCGGGCCCGCCACCGTGAGCTCAACCGCCCAAGCCGGCGGCGGACGCAACGCGACCAACGCCTCGAGGAAGGCGTCCGCGCGGGCCCGCTCCGTCAGCGGATACCAGACCGCGAACGTGCCGCCCGGCAGGCGACGCAGCCCCTCTTTCACCGCCCCGAGGATGCGCGCATGCTCGTCCGCCTCCTCGAACGGCGGATCGATGAGGACGAGCGCCCGCTTCTCCCGCGGCGGAAGCAACGCGCGGATCGCTGTGTAACCATCCATCGAATACACGGAAGCCTGGCTGATGTGGGTGAACTCGGCAACCAGCGCCTCGTGCTCCTCCGGATGCAGTTCGCACAGGGCCAGCCGGTCCTGCGGGCGCACGAGCGCATGCAGCAGCCAGGGCGAACCGGGATAATAGCGAGGCCCCGCGCCCGGAACGCCCGTCCCCGCGGCCCGCACCTCGAAATCCGTCACGAGGGCGCGGTAGTCGGAAACCCACGACGGAAGGTCCGCGCCCGTCCAGAGGCGGCCAATGCCGTCCGGCCACTCGGGCTGACGCGCCAGCGAGTCGCCTCGTGCCGCCGCGGCCAGGTCGTAACGCGCGCGGCCCGCATGCGTGTCGAGGCAGAGAAACCCCTTTTCCTTGCGCTGCAGACCGCGCACGAGGGGCACGAGCAGGGCGTGCTTCAGGACATCGGCAAAGTTGCCGGCGTGGTAGTGATGGCGGTAGTTCAAGCGGACACGGGCACCTTCACGACGGCTTTGCGCACCAAGGCGGGCGTGCCGCAGGCGAGCGAGGGCAGATGGGCGTCCACGGGGTAAAAGACCGCGATGTCCCCCCGCACCACCCGCAGGACCGAAGCGTCAGCTGTGTCGTGGAAAAACAGGACATCCCGCTCTGGCGTGAGATCTTCGCTCACGCGCAACCGGGCGACATCGATCACTTCCATGAGCTCATTGCCCGCAATGATGGCCTGGAGGTCGATGAAGCACCGATGGGCCTCGAAACGCCCCTCACTGCGCGCTTTCGGCAGGTAGGCCTGCTCCAGCACGAAGACGCCGCCTCCCAATTCGATGCGGTCCGTCCGGTCGACCGGCAGGTCGAGAATGCGCCGGTGGACGGCGCTGGCGGCATCGAGGGCCTCGGCGAGGTAGGCGAACGCCGAAGGATGGAGACGCGCGAGCACGGACTGCTCGCGGACGGTGGACAAAGAGCCAAGGAGTGCCATGCGCGGACTCCAGCCAGCGACCCAAGGCGAAGCAAGTGTCGAACGCTTGCACCGCGAAAGCCGTTTGCTATTCCTCCTCGCCTATGAACCTCATCCGCTCCTTTTTCACCCTCACCTGCGTGCTCCTGGGAAGCACGCTGCTTTCGGCCAAGGAATTCGAAGGCCACATCAAGATGGAGATCCGCGACGGCAAGAACACGATGCCGCTGCAATACTCGGTCAAAGAGAACCGCGTGCGCATGGACATCAAGGCCGAGGACATGACCATGACCAGCCTGCTCGATCTCGAGAAAAAGGAACTGATCACGCTCATGCCCGGCCAGAACATGTACATGGTTTTCCCTTTCCAGGAGGCGGTCGAGGCGGCGACCAAGAACCGCAGTGAGCCGGACATCGTGAAAACGAATGAGACCGAGGACATCCTTGGCTACACCTGCACGAAGTACATTTCGACCGAAGGTCGCAACACGACCGAGATCTGGGCGGCGGAAGGCATCGGCATGTTCATGGGCATGAACACCGGTCGCGGTGGTCCGATGGGAAAACAAGCCCCTCGTTCGGCGTGGGAAGAGGAGATGATCCGCAAGGGTTTCTTCCCGATGCGCGTCGTTTCCAAGAATCGCAGCGGCAAGGAGACCTCGCGCATGGAAGTCGTCGCCCTCGAGCGCCAGTCCCTGCCCGACAGCTACTTCGCCATTCCCGAGGGTTATCAGCGCTTCGAGATGGGCGGCATGATGAAGGGTCTCATGAAGGGTCTGATTCCCGGCTCCAAGTAATCGCCTATGAGCATGGAGATCGGTTGGTGGAAAAAAGATCCGGAGCGCGGCAAGTACCAGGTCCGCGCCACGATCCACGGCGGCAACATCGTGTGGACCCGCAAGCAAGGGCATCACACGCCTTGGGAACCGCACACCCCGGTCTCCGAAGAAGACTGGGATCGCATGATCGCCGAGGCGGAAACGCGCGTCCCACGGCGCCTGATCTCGCCGAAGCAGTTTGCGGCGATCAAGGCGTTGCGGGAGAGGTGAGGGTTGGGGGGGCGGGCGATAGCCTGGGGGATAGGGCTTATGGGGCCTATAGGGCTTATAGTCGGAGGTCTGGTGGTCTGATATATGTCTTATTGGCCCTATAGGCCCTATAGGCCCTATCTCCCCAGCCCCGCCTCCGCCCAAACCAACCGAAACGCCGGCGTGAACTCCGCCGGCCTTTCCGCAATCGCCCGCGTGACCGCCCCCGGTGCGAACCACTCGCCTCGCTCGATCTCGGCGGGGTGCAGGTCGAAGGGGCCCTCCGAGGCGTGGCGGTACACCCACACGAATTCCCAGCCCGTCTGCGCGCAGGCATTGAGGCGAAACCAGCGACTGGGCGGCGCTTCGACGATCAGGCCGATCTCCTCCTGCAACTCGCGCACCGCCGCCGCATCGTAGGATTCGCCCGCGTCAAGGTGTCCCGAACAGGAGGAATCCCAGCATCCGGGCGACGAATCCTTTGCGAGTGAGCGCTTCTGCAGGAAGACGTTGCCGGCGGCGTTGAACACCAGCACGTGCACGGCACGATGCCAGAGTCCGTTGGCGTGCACGTCGCCGCGCGTCGCCTGGCCGATGACGAGATCGCGCGCGTCGACGATATCGAACGATTCATCCTGCCGCTGAGCTTCCGCGCCCTTTACTTTCGGATTCATTCGTATGCAGTCGTGAGCCCAAACCCGTCCGAACTCCATGCCGAAAATTGATGTCAACCAGGTCGCCGAAATCCTGAAACGCAACGAGGTCGACCCTTCCCTCCTGCGCCAGATCGTCGAAGAGATGAACATGCTCGTGCAACCGGAGGTCGACGAGGACAAGCCGCCGCCGGTGAAGAAGCAGTTCGCCATCGTCGTCTCCGACCCCAACGGCGACCTGCCCGAGCACGATTTCGTCGGCTGGGTGGTGCAGTTGCCCGAAAACGAAAGCGTCGCGACCACGCTCGAACGCGTGCACCGGGCCGTCTACGAGTTCAACACCACGAAAAAAGGCCGGCTCCTCCCCGCCAAGACCGTGGGTGAGGCCATGGAGAATGTGCCGGCAAAGCATTTCAAGGAGACCCAGCTCTGGGTGAAGACGAAGACGCCCGTGCTCGTCATCAAGACGAACAACCTGATCCCCACCGACGAGGCCAAGGGGAAGGACGCACGACGCGGCCGGCTCGAGTAAGATCAAGGGGCGCGTGGCGGCGTCCGGACACCCGCACCGTCAAAGCCGGGCGAGTTCGGAAAGGAAGCGTTCGTTCTGCGCGGAGGTTCCGACCGTCACGCGAATCCACTCCGGCAGTCCGTAGGGTTTGACCGGCCGCACGATCACGCCGCGCTTCTGCAGTTCGCCGAAGACGCGGGCGCCGTCGCCGACCTTCACGAGCAGAAAATTGGCCGCGCTCGGGACGGTTTCGTGCCCGAGGGCACGGAGGCCCGCCTCCAATTGCGCAAGGCCAGTGCGGTTGTCGCGCGCGCTACGGTCGGCGAACTCGACGTCGTCGAGCGCGGCGAGCGCGGCGGCCTGGCCGATGGCGTTGACGTTGAACGGCTGCCGGACGCGGTTGAGCAACGCCGTCATTGCGGAACCCGCGTAACCATAACCCACCCGCAGGGAAGCCAGGCCGAAAATCTTCGAAAACGTGCGCAGGCAGATCACCTTTCTTCCCTCGCGCAGGAGGGGCCGCAGGTCGGGCGGGTTTTCGAGGTATTCCGCGTAGGCCTCGTCGAAGACGAAGACGACGTGCTCCGGCAGGGAACGGGCAAAAGCGAGCAAGTCCTCCTCCGCATTGGGCGCGCCCGTCGGGTTGTTCGGGCTCGCCACGAAGACCAGCTTGGTCCGCGGGGTCACCGCGGCGGCCATCGCGTCGAGATCGTGCGCCCAGGCTTTCAGCGGCACCTCGACCGGGCGCGCGCCGAAAAGCAGGGTGACGAGCTTGTAGACGACAAAGGCGGGTTTGCCCATGACCACCTCGTCCCCGGGACGCAGAAAGACATGGCCAAGCAACTCGAGAATCTCGTTGGAACCGTTGCCCATGACGAACTGCGACGCCTCGAGCCCGTGCCGGACGGCCAGCCTCTGGCGCAAGGCGAAGCATCCACCATCCGGATACAACTCGCCCTGGCGCAGGGCGGCGACGGCGGCCGCGACCGCGCGTGGAGAGGGGCCGTTGGGGTTCTCGTTCGAGGCGAGCTTGATGACACCCGCCGGATCGAGCCCGAGCTCGCGCGCGACGTCCTCGATGGGCCGGCCCGGCTCGTAGACCGGCTGACTGAGCACCGTGGGATTGACGAGGCTTTCGAGATTCATGGAACGCGCACTCAACACGATTCGCCACCCGGGCAAAAGCCTTTAGTGGCCACTTTGGGGTGGAAGAGGAGCAGGCGCAGGGACGCGCCCGCCCACCTTGCGAGCGCGGACTTGTAGACCGGGGCACGTTCCGCTTGGGTGCGAGGTCATGCCCTCCGAACATCCGGACGCACCCGAAGTCAGCGTCGTCATGCCCTGCCTGAACGAGGCGAGGACCATCGCGGGCTGCGTGCGCGAGGCAGTCGACGCGCTGCAGGCGGCCGGGCTGAAGGGCGAAGTGATCGTGGCGGACAATGGCAGCACGGACGGTTCGCAGGCCCTCGCGGAGGCGGCCGGGGCGCGGATCGTGGCCATCAAGGCCAAGGGTTACGGCAACGCCCTGCGCGGGGGCATCGCGGCGGCGCGCGGACGCTACCTGCTGATGGGCGACGCCGACGCGAGCTACGATTTCTCCCATGTGTCCCGCTTCGTGGAGAAGTTGCGCGAAGGTCACGATGTGGTGATGGGCAACCGTTTCCTGGGCGGCATCCAGCCCGGGGCCATGCCGTGGAAGAACCGTTACCTCGGCAACCCGGTGTTGTCGTTCGTGGGCCGTCTTTTCTTTCGCACGCGGATCGGCGACTTCCACTGCGGGCTGCGCGCGTTCACGGCCGACGCTTACCGAAGGATGGAGTTGCGCACGACCGGCATGGAGTTCGCGTCGGAGATGGTCATCAAGGCAGTGATGCTCGGGCTGCGGGTCACCGAAGTGCCGACGGTGCTGCGTCCCGACGGACGCGGGCGGGCGCCGCACCTGCGGCCCTGGCGCGACGGGTGGCGGCACCTCCGCTTCATGCTGCTCTTCAGCCCGCGCTGGCTGTTTCTTTATCCCGGCCTCCTGCTCATCGCGCTCGGGATCGTCGGGGGTGCGTTCCTGTTGCGCGGACCGCTGACGGTCGGCGGGGTGACTTTCGACGTGCACACCTTGCTGGCGACGGCGGTGGCGGTGTTGGTCGGCTTCCAGGCTTCGAGCTTCGCCCTGCTGGGAAAATTCTACGCCATCCGTTCGGGACTTCGCCGGCCCGATGCCGACTTCGCCCGGTGGGTCAGGTTGCTCAGCCTGGAACGCTGCCTCGCGGCGGGCGCGCTGCTCGTGGTGTTGGGCGCGGGACTCTGGTTGAGCGCCTTCTGGAGCTGGCGAGCGACAGGGTTCGGCGATCTCCAGCCCGTGGATACATTGCGGCGGGTGATTCCCGGCGCGCTCTCGCTCGCGCTGGGCTGCCAGGTCGTGTTGAACGGTTTTCTGCTCAGCATGCTGCACCTCGATCTTCGCGGCGAAACCCCATGAACGCGCGTCCGTCCGGCTTCGCCTCGCCGTGGCTGTGGTGTGCGGTCGCGATGACCGCGCTGAAACTCTGGCTGACGTCGGCCCAACCCGTGTACGCGCTCGGCTGGGCGGGACATGATGACCAATTGTTCCTGCGCCTGGCCGAGCAGATTACGAAGGGTGCCTGGCTGGGACCCTACGACCAGATGACGCTGGCCAAAGGCCCCTTTTACCCGATGTGGGCGGCCGCGGTGGCGACGATCGGCCTGCCGCTTTTTCTTTCGCAACACCTGCTGTACGCGCTCGCATGCGCGTTGGTGGTGCGCGCCCTCCGCCCCGCCCTGCCCTCCGCAGCCTGGGCCTTTGCGGTGTATGCGTTGCTGCTCTGGAATCCGATGTCGTTCGACGCGTCCAGCCTCGGACGTGTGCTTCGACAACACGTCTACGTACCGTTGGGGCTGTTGATCTTCGCGGGGCTCTCGGCCCTCTACTATCGGCGAACGGAACCGTGGCAGAGGCAGCTCCCGTGGGCAGCGTTGCTCGGTGGCTCGTTCGGGGCGTTTCACCTGACGCGTGAGGAAACCCCTTGGATTCTTCCGGCCATGGCCCTGCTCGCGGCGGCCGTGCTGATTGCGGCGGCACGCGAGGCACGCATCCACGCGCAGCGGAGTGCAACGATGTTCATGCTCGCGCTCGCAACCGCGGCGCTGCCGGTGGCAATCGTGTCCGGCCTGAACGCCCGCCACTACGGCTGGTTTGGCACGGTCGAGTTCCGTGCCTCGGCCTTCAAGGACGCCTACGGGGCGTTGACACGCATCGAGGTCGGGCCGCGTTATCCCTCGACCCCGGTTTCGCGGGCCGCACGCGAGGCGGCGTACGCAGTGAGTCCGGCCTTCGCCACCCTGCAACCGCATCTGGAAGGCGCGATCGGTCTGGGCTGGGCCGACTCCTCCAGGGACGTCACGGGTCGTCCGCCGGAGGAACGCGAAATCGGCGGGGGCTGGCTGATGTGGGCGCTGCGCGACGCCGTGGCGGCGGCCGGTCATGCGGATGACGCCGCGGAGTCCCTCGCGTTCTACCGACGCATGGCCGACGAGCTCAATGCGGCCTGCGACGACGGGCGCCTGCCGGCTGGGCCACTTCGCAGCGGCTTTGTGCCGAAGCTGCGTGAAGGCCAGGTGGTGGAGGTGGCGCGCACCTTCCTGAACTTTGGCGAGTACGTGACCCATTTTCGCGGGTTCAGCGCGTACACGCCGCCGAGCGAAGGCGATGCGGACCAGTTGCGCCTGTTTCGCGAGATGACCGGCGGGCCCCTCTCGGCTGCCGAGGCCGGCGGGGACACGCTGACAGCCTGGCAACGCGCGCGGGTCGAGCTGTTGCAACGGATCGGAAAAGGGCTGCGGCACGCATGGTACGGGCTCTTCTGGGTGGCGATGGCGGTCGTTGTGGTACGCGTGATTGGCGCGGTGCGACGGCGCACCTGGAGTTTTCCGCTGACCCTTGCCGCGGCGGCCTGGGGATCGGCGGCCGCCTACGTGGGCATCCAGGCGATCATTCACGTCACCTCGTTCCCCGTGATGGTGATCTCGTCCTTCGCCTCGGCCTACCCCTTCGTTCTACTCTTCATCGGGGCCGTCGCTCTCGACGCAGGACCGGTCTGGCTGCCGCGTGTGCGCGGCTGGGTGGCGGCCCGCATTCCAACCGCTTGGGTGCAGCCGGGACCGGAACGGCAGCCCGAACCCGATGCTCCGTGGCGGCGGCGACTGCCTTGGATCGGCGCGCCGCTGGCGCTCCTGCCCTATTTGGCAAACCGGGAGGCGTTCGACACGCTGTTCTGGTTTGCCGATGACTTGTTCCTTGTGGACCAGCTGGCGCAGATGGGCTTCGCGAAATGGGTCTTTGCGTTCTTCACGGAAAGCTTCGTGCCCGTATTCAAGGCACTTTGGGGAGGGATGCTCTTCCTCTTTGACGGAAGTTACCCGGCGATGATCCGTGTGCTCTGGCTCACGCATGCGCTCAACACGGTGTTGCTCGGACGCCTGCTCGCCCGCGCCGGGTTTGCGTGGAGCGCGGTGTTATTTGTGCAGACCGTGTTCGCGCTGGCCCCGGCGAATTTGGAATCACTGAGCTGGTCCGTGCAATGGTCGGCCCTGCTCGCCGTGACCTGCCTGCTCGGCGGGCTGGTCTGGTTCGAAGGGCGGGCGACGAGCGCCGTTGGCTGGAGCACGCGCGTGCATGGGCCGCTGGTCGTGCTCGCAGCGATTGGGGCGGCCTGCTTTGCGCGCGGGGTGCTGACGGGCGGCGTGTTCGCGTTTGCCGTGGTGCTCGTGGTTGTCACGAGCCGTGCATGGGCCGGATGGCGACGGTGGCTGGTGCCGGTGGTGGCGTGCTTGCTGCCCTCGCTGGCTGTCGCGGCGGGCATCGTGCTGTTCGCGCACGGCAACCAGCAGAGCATGGACGGGCATTGGGGGGATGCGTTCCAATTCGGAACAACCTACCTGGCATACAACGCAGGTTATCTCCTGCTGGGAGAGCCGGCGATGCACAGTGTGCCCTACCACCTGCTTGCCCTGGCGAAGCTGGGACTAGTCGCGGGCGGCCTCGCGATAGCGGGCGGGCGTGCACGGACCCTGCTGCTCGTGTTGCTGGCGTACGACCTCGGCAACGCCGTGCTGCTCGGCATCGGCCGACACCACACCGGCGTCTACGGGGCGCTTGGGCAACGTTACGCGTACAGCGCCCTGATCGGCACGCTCCCCTTCGCTGGGGTCCTTCTGGCGCGCGGACTCGACCGTTTGGCGAGCAACCCCGCTCTCAAGCGCGGGCTGGCGGCGCTGCTGTTGGCCGGACTCGGATGGCACCTGCTCCGGGGATGGCCGCAACCTCTGGCGCCCTTCGTTGCGTGGCGGGGAACAGAGATGCGCGCCCTGATGGCGGCGCCCTACACCACCGATCCTGCGGAAACGGTGCCGGCGCTCGACTTCATGCACATGGAGCGCGCCAAGGCGCTCCAACGGACCTACGACCTCAAGTAATCAGCGGGCGGAGACCTTGACCGACGCAGAACGCGCAGGCGGCTCGGTCCAGTTGTGCCAATGGTCTTCCCAGCGAATGGCCGCGCCCCGGTAATCCACATCACCCGCTACACCGCCGCGGAAGGCGGCACGGGCACGGACGGTCACGGTCGAACCCGCCGGGCCTGCCGTCACCGTGGTCGTGCGCATGACGGACGGACCCGCGTTGGTGTCGTAGCAAAAGGCGGTCCACGTCTTGCCTCCATCCAAGGAGTATTCGGCATGGAGGAACCCGACTTGTTCACCGGCGCCGGCATCCGTTGACGCCGATACGGCCACAGTCACGGGCGCACCCGCGGTGGCCTGACCTGGCACTTGCACATTGACGACACGTTTCGCAGGCGCGGCCGCGAAGGCCGTGCCCGCAACGAGCAATAAAGAGAGGGCGAAGAGCTTCATATGCAGGGGAAGACCCATACTGGGGGTCGTTTGTTCAGATTTATCCGTCTCCGGCCCTGCCAGCGACAAAAACCCAGGGCCAAATTCGACTGGCCACGTCCCACGCCACGCGTTTGCCTGCCCTTTCTTTCACCACCATGGCCAAAACGATCCTCGTCACCGGCTCCTCCGGGCTTATCGGCTCCGAAGTTTGCGTTTATTTTGCCTCGCTCGGCTACACCGTCCATGGCGTGGACAACAACCAGCGAGCCGTGTTCTTCGGCCCCCAGGGCGACACCCGGTGGAATCAGCAGCGCCTGGCGCGGGACCTTAAGGGCTTCGTGCACCACGAAATCGACATCCGCGACCGGGTCGGCGTGCTCGCCCTGGTCCGGGACGTGAAGCCCTCGGTGATCGTGCACACGGCGGCCCAGCCGTCGCATGACCGCGCGGCGGCGATTCCGTTCGACGATTTCGACACCAACGCGGTGGGCACGCTGAACCTGCTCGAAGCCGCCCGCCAGGCCTGCCCGGAGTCGCCCTTTGTGCACATGAGCACGAACAAGGTCTACGGCGACGCCCCGAACAGCATCAAGCTGGTCGAGCTCGAAACGCGGTGGGACTACGCCGACCCGGCCTATGAGCACGGCATTCCCGAGACCTTCACCATCGACCAGTCCAAGCATTCGCTCTTCGGCGCCTCGAAAGTCGCCGCGGACATCATGGTGCAGGAGTACGGCCGCTATTTCAACATGCCCACCTGTGCGCTGCGCGGCGGCTGCCTGACCGGCCCCAACCACAGCGGCGTCGAGCTGCACGGGTTCCTGAGCTACCTCGTGAAGTGCAACCTCGAGGGCCGGGAGTACAAGGTTTTTGGATACAAGGGCAAGCAGGTGCGCGACAACATCCACTCGCTCGACGTCGCACGCTTCATGGCCGCCTTCGTGGACGCACCACGGGCGGGCGAGGTCTACAATCTCGGCGGCGGCAAGGCCAACAGCACCTCGATCCTCGAAGCCTTCAAGATCACGGAGAAGTTCACCGGCAAGGCGCAGGTCCACACCTACGTCGACCAGAATCGCATCGGCGACCACATTTGTTACTACTCCGACCTGCGCAAGATGCGCGCCCACTATCCGGCGTGGGACATCACCCAGACCCTCGAGGATACCATCCGCCAGATCGTCGAGGCATGGCGCAAGCGATCCGCAACGTGAGGCGCGGAGCGCCGGAGTCCAGCCCGGCCCCGCCCCCTGACTCATGCTGAAGGAACTCTTTCGCTGGCTCGACACGCACCCCGGCTTTTTCTGGGCCGCGGCCGCGGCTGCCACGGCGCTCTACCTTGGCTGGCTCGCGTTCAGCCTTGGGCTGCGGGCAGGAAAGATGAGCCGGCGGACCCACGCGATCGTCACCGGGCTGATCCTGCTCGCCACGCTGCTCGCCTGGCGCTGGCCGCCGCTGTTCGGCGTGCGGGAACTCAACCCCGACGAGAGCCAGCTGATCGCCGGCGCGCTGACGCTGAAGACGGATCCGGTTTTCTGGCGTTCGGTCGACGGCACGACGTCCGGTCCGTTGAACTTCTTCGCGCTCCTGCCGACCCATCTGCTCGGTATTCCCGCGGACTACTTCAACGCGCGGCTCACCGGCCTTCTCATGGTTTGGGGTGCGCTCTGGGCCGCCTACGGACTCTTCCGCCGGCACTACGGCGCCGGGGTCGCCGTGCTCGGCGTCCTCCCGGGACTGGCGTTCTTTTGCACGACGACGGATTCGGATTTCGTCCATTACACCTCTGAGCATCCGTCGCTCCTCCTGATGATGGCGTCCGCCCTCCTGCTCTGGCGCGCCGTCGAACCGGACGACCCCGCCGCCCCGCCCCGCCGTGGCAGCTGGTGGGTGGCCGGCCTTTGCATGGGCATGCTGCCCTGGGCGAAACTGCAATCGGCCCCCATCGCGGCGGCGCTGGCCCTGTGCGGGACCATCCTGGCCATGCGCCGGGCCGGGCGCCCGGCCGCGTCGCGTATCCGCGATGTGGCGACGCTTGCGGCGGCCAGCCTCGTGCCGACCGTCTTTTTCCTGACCGTCACGATTGCCTTCGGCCAGTGGGAGCACTTCCACCGCGGCTACATCGAGAACAACATCATCTATGCGAGCAGCGAGTTAACGATTCCGATGGCGATCGGGAAACTCTACCACGCGTCGTTCTTCCACTACGGTTACCCCGCCTTCCTGGCGGGACCGGCCTTCGCGGGGATCATCGGTGTCCTCGCGTGGGTGGCCTGGCCGGGCAGACCACGGGGCCTCGCGTGGAGCGGGCTGTTGATGACGGTCGCTGCCGTGGTCGCGGTGCTCGCCCCCCGCCAGGGTTTCCATCACTATCTTTTGTACACGATCCTCCCCCTCACCTGGTGGAGCGCGGCCTTGGTCGGGAATCTGCACGGAAGCCTCCAGGATGCGCGCAAACAAGCCATGCTGGCGCTGGCGTTCGTGCTGGTTGCGGGTGGCGTCCCGGTGGCGATTCGCAGCACGTTCGCGCCGTCCACGGAGCATGGACGCCTGCTCGAAAACTGGCGGGTACCGCACCGGGAGGCCGCCCGTCTCATCCGCGCCCACCGCCAGCCCGGCGACCGGCTCGCGGTGTGGGGCTGGGACAGCCAGGTGTACGTCGAGACGCAGCTCCCCCAGGCCACCCGCGAGTCGCACAGCACCCGGCAGCTCTGGGATTCTTCGCAACGCGACACTTACTATCGCCCGCGTTACCTTGCCGACCTGCAGCGCACCAACCCCGCCTTCTTCGTCGACGCGGTGGGGCCGGGAGCGTTCTTCTTCACGGAACGTTCGCAGTCGGGCCATGAGACCTTCGAAGAACTCTGCGAACATGTCTCGGAGAACTACGTGCTCATGGGCACGTTCGACCACTTGCGTGTCTATTTCCGCAAGGATCGGGTGCCTGTCGACGGCTAAGCAGGCGGGGCACGGCGATTTCCCCCTTTCCCTGCAGGAGGCGACCGCTTAGTTCCGCACCATGCGCATTCTCATCACCGGCATCTGCGGCTTTGTCGGAAGCACCCTGGCCAAGACATTGCTGGCGGCGGGCAATCGCTGCGAACTCTTCGGGCTGGACAACTTCATCCGCCCGGGCAGCGAGGGCAACCGCGCCGAGCTGAAGCGCCTGGGCGTGAAATTGTTCCATGCCGACCTGCGCAACCCGAGCGATCTGGAGCCATTGCCCGCCGTCGATTTCGTTCTCGACGCCGCCGCCAACCCGAGCGTGCTGGCCGGTGTCGACGGCAAATCCAGTTCGCGCCAGCTCGTTGAGCACAATCTCGTCGGCACGATCAACATGCTGGAGTTTTGCAAGCAGCACCGCGCCGGCTTCATTCTGCTCAGCACCAGTCGCGTGTACGCGATCGAGCCCCTCGCCCACCTGCCGGTCGCCGTCGAACGCGACGCCTTCGTGCCGGACGCCGCCAAAACGCTGCCGGACGGCCTTTCGCCCGCGGGCGTGGCGGAAACGTTTTCCACGCTCGCCCCCGTCTCGCTCTACGGCGCCACCAAGCTCACCTCCGAGGCGCTCGCGCTCGAATACGGCGAGACCTTCAAGTTTCCCGTCTTCATCAACCGTTGCGGCGTGCTCGCCGGAGCCGGCCAATTCGGCCGCGCCGATCAGGGAATCTTCGCCTACTGGATCAACAGCTGGTTGCGGAAACGTCCGCTCAAGTACCTCGGCTTCGGCGGGCACGGTCACCAGGTGCGCGACTGCCTCCAGCCTCGCGATCTCGTGCCGTTGTTGCGGAAGCAGATGGAGGCCTCCGCCCTGCCGGCTGGCGATCGTATCATCAACGTTTCCGGCGGCGCCGCCTCCGCGCGCTCCCTCCGACAGCTGAGCGACTGGTGCACGCAACGCTTTGGCGCTCATAACGTCGCGCAGGACGGCACGCCCCGACCGTTCGACATTCCGTGGATCGTCCTGGACCACGCCAAGGCGACGCGGTTGTGGGGCTGGTCTCCCGCCACGCCCACGGAAACCGTTCTCGAGGAGATTGCCCTGCACGCCGAAGCCCATCCGGCCTGGCTGGACTTTTCGGCGCCTCTTTGAGTCCAGCCTGCGACGGCCCTCATCGGCCGGCCAGGCGTCCGCCCCGAGCCAAAACCGCGCTTGCCCCGGTGGCGCGAGTCTGACGTGGTTTTCGTTTTCGCCATGCCCGACGCCTCGTCCCAACCTGCGCCTGCGCTCACGTTATTCAGCGTAATCATCCCGGCGCGGGACGAAGAGGAGTCCCTCCCGCCGACGGTGCGCGATATCCATGCGACGTTCACCCGCGAAGGCGTGCCCCACGAAATCGTGGTGGTCGACGACGGCAGCCGCGATCGCACCTGGTCCGTGCTGCAAACGCTCAAGGCGGAGGTGCCGACGCTCGCCCCGGTGCAGAACCCCGGCCCGCACGGATTCGGCCGCGCCATCGTCTACGGCCTCAACCACAGCAAGGGTGATGCCGTCGTGATCATGATGGCGGACGCCTCCGACTCACCTGACGACGCCGTCAAATACTGGCGTTTGCTTAACGAAGGTTACGAGTGCGCGTTTGGCAGCCGCTTCGTGAAGGGGGGCAAAGTCATCGATTACCCGCGGGTGAAACTCTTCGTCAACCGCCTCGCGAACTTCCTCGTGCGCATCGGCTTCGCCATTCCACCGGCAGCGCAGGGCTATTGGATTGGGCGGCTGATCGAAAAAGGTATCGGCTACGAACGACGCGAGCACTTTGGCCTGCCAGTACTCACCTTGCAAGATCCTGACGGCATCTGG
>CAYOSX010000036.1:0-22754 GCA_964406745.1 uncultured Opitutus sp. | reverse complement strand
CTGCCCGAGGCCGTGCGGCAGATCGAAGCCAAGGCGGTGAAAGTCGTTGGCAGCTTCGATGCACCCAACGGCCTGAAGGGCTATGCCGCACAGTTCCAGAACCGTGGCGTGGCCATCTACCTGACGCCGGACGGCGCACCGTATTCCGAACCCTTGGCGAAGGAGCTCGCGGGGCTTTCGCATCTGATTTTGCTTAGCGGACATTACGAAGGTATTGATCAACGGATACGCGAGTCGGTGATCGATCAGGAGATCAGCATCGGTGATTATGTGCTGACCAACGGCACCCTTCCGGCGGCAGTGGTGATCGATGCGCTGGCACGCTTCATTCCGGGGGTTCTCGGGGAAGAAAAGTCATTGACGCACGAATCCTTCACCGGCAAGTTGCTCGACTTTCCTCAATACACGCGTCCCGCCGAATTTCGAGGCATGTCCGTGCCGGAGGTCCTCCTCTCAGGCAACCACGGCGAGATCGAAAAATGGCGCCAAGCGCAGCGTATCGAGAAAACCCGCCAAGTCCGACCCGATTTATTCGAGAAACACCGTCATGAATCCCATCATTAAAGAGATCACTGCGCACCAGTTGAAACAGGACCTCCCGCCCTTCAAGGTGGGCGATGGCGTCCGCGTGCATACGAAGGTGCGCGAGGGTGACAAGGAGCGCGTGCAGGCGTTCGCCGGCGTGGTCATTGCCCGCAAAGGCCATGGCATTCATGAGACGTTCACCGTCCGCCGCATCAGCTACGGCGAGGGCGTCGAGCGCGTCTTCCCCGTCAATTCGCCGAACATCGACAAGATCGAGATCGAGCGCAACTCCGAGCCCATGCGCGCCCGCCTTTACTACCTGCGCAATCGCCAGGGCAAGGCCGCCATGGCGGTCAAGGAGCGCAAGTACGAAGCCCCGGCCAAGACCTGACCGGCCGTCCTTGTGTGAACATTCAGCAAAGCGAGCCCTTCCCGGCTCGCTTTTTTTGCGCCAAAATTTGGGCTTTCGTGGCGGCTCCGTCGCCGTTCATCCTGATCCCTCCGTCCTTTCACCCTTTCCTCTATGAAGTTGAATACCGAAATCCTCGCCAAAGCCAGCAACCAGGCTCGCGGGCTGGCCATTGATGCCGTCCACAAGAGCTCCTCCGGCCACCTCGGTCTGCCGCTCGGAGCCGCCGAAATCGGCGCCGTTCTCTACGGCAACGCCCTCGTGCACAATCCGGACAATCCGCGCTGGCTCAATCGCGACCGTTTTGTCCTCTCCGCCGGTCACGGTTCCATGTTCCTCTACGGCTGGCTCCACCTCAGCGGCTACGATCTGCCGATCGAAGAGGTGAAGAACTTCCGCCAGTTGCATAGCAAGACCCCCGGCCATCCCGAATACCACGAGACCCCCGGCGTCGAGTGCACCACCGGTCCGCTCGGCCAGGGTATTGGCAACGCCGTCGGCATGGCCATGGCCGGCAAGATGGCAGAGGCTCGTTTCAACACGCCCGAGCATCCGATCTTTGATTACCATGTCATCTGCCTCGCCGGCGACGGCTGCATGCAGGAAGGCGTTGCGATGGAGGCGGCTTCGTTTGCCGGCCATCAGAGGCTCGATAATCTCATCCTCATTTACGACGCCAACGACGTCACGCTCGACGCCATGGCGGACAAGACCCAGAGCGAAAACCCCGCGTTGCGGTTCAAGGCCATGGGCTGGGACGTGCAGACGCTCGCGGACGGTCACGATTTCGTCGCGATCCTGAAGGCCATCAACAAGGCCAAGAAAGCCAAGTCCGGCAAGCCGCAGCTCATCGTTGCCAAGACGGTCATCGCGAAAGGCATTCCCGAGGTCGCTGGAACGTCCAAGGGCCACGGTGAAGGTGGCGCCAAGTTCGCCGACGCCGCCCGCGCCGGTCTCGGTCTGCCCGCCGACCAGCACTTCTACGTCAGCGAGGACGTTCGTTCCTATTTCGCCGACCACAAGAAGCGCCTCGTCCGCGCCTACAAGAAGTGGGGCAAGACGTATGATGCGTGGAAGGCGGCCAATCCCGACAAGGCCGCGCTCCTCGAGAGCCGCTCCGTCAAGCCGGAGGCCGCCCAACTTCTCGCCAAGATTCCGGCCTTCCCGGTCGACGCCAAGCTGGCGACCCGCGCCGCGGGCAAGGACGTGCTCCAACCCATCGCGGCTGAACTTCCGCTGACGATTTCCGGCAGCGCGGATCTCTACGGTTCGACGCTCAACTACATTGCCGCCGACAAGGATTTCGATCGCACCAACCGCGCCGGCCGCAATTTGCGCTACGGCATTCGCGAACACGGCATGGCGGCGATCAACAATGGCGTGGCTTACGATGGCGTTTTCCGCACGTCGTGCGCGACCTTCCTCGTTTTCGCCGACTACTCGCGTCCTTCGATGCGTCTTGCCGCGCTCGCGAAACTGCCGGTCGTCTACATCTACACCCACGATTCCGTCGGCGTCGGCGAGGATGGACCGACCCACCAGCCTGTCGAGACGGTCTCCGGTTTGCGGGTCATTCCCAATCTCGACGTGATCCGTCCCGCCGACCCCGAGGAAACCGCCGGCGCCTTCGCCGCCGCGTTCGAGCGGACCGACGGTCCGACACTGCTCGCACTGACCCGCCAGGCCGTCCCGATGTTGAACGACATCGCGGTGGAACAGCGTCGCAACGGTGTTCTCCTCGGCGGCTACGTCGCCATTCGCGAGACCTCGGAGCTCACGCACATCCTGCTGGCCGCCGGCAGTGAACTGCAGCACGCGGTCGCGGCGGCGAAGACCCTCGGGGCCGGCGTGCGCGTCGTCTCGATGCCGTCCTTCGAACGTTTCAACCGCCAGTCGGCGGAGTACCACGAGTCGGTGCTTCCGTCCTCCTGCCGCAAGCGCGTCTCGATTGAGGCGGGCGTCACCGGACTGTGGAGCCAGTACGTCGGGCTCGACGGCAAGTCGATCGGCATCGATCGCTTCGGCATCAGCGCCCCGGGCGGAACGGTCATGAAGGAGCTCGGCATCACCGCCGACGCCGTCGTCGCCGCGGCCCAGAGCCTCTGACCCCTCGTATTAAGTTAGCCGATACAAGAAAGGCGGGCCGTAACGGGCCCGCCTTTTTTTCCGCCGCGTGCGATCGGGGGCGTGCCCCCCGATCGTTTTACGCGGCGAGGCCGGCGGCGAGCGCGAGCGCGCTTCGCGCTCGATTCAGAATGTAGAGGTGGTAGCCGGGCGCGCCATGGGCGAGAAGGTCGCGGATCTGGTCGAGCGCCCAGTCGATGCCGATGATCTCGACGACGTCGGGGCTTTCCGCCGCGACTTCGAGACGGCGGGCGAGAACCGGGGGCAGGGTGCTGCCGCTCAACGCGGCGATGCGCTGGATCTGCTTCACGGAGAGCACGGGCATGATGCCGGGCACGATGGGCACCGTGATGCCGCGCTTCCGGCAGAGATCGACGAAACGATGGTAGATCGCGTTGTCGAAGAAGAGCTGGGTGGTGATAAACGCCGCGCCTGCGTCCACCTTGCGCTTGAGCGCGTCGAGGTCGGCCTCGAGGGAGGGGGCTTCCGGGTGTTTCTCCGGATAACCGCCAACGCCCAGGCAGAAATCGTCGTGGCGGGCCTTGAGCAAGGCGACGAGTTCGTTGGCGTAGCTCAGGCCGTCGGGAGCGGTCTGGAAGGACGTCGCGCCCTTGGGCGGGTCGCCGCGCAAGGTCATGATGTTGCGAAAGCCCCCGGCGTGGATGCGGTCCGCCAGATCATTGAGCTCGGCACGGGAGTGGCCGACGCAGGTGAGGTGGGGCATGACGGTGAGACCGAATTCCTCCTTCAGGAAGGCGCTCACCTGGGCCGTGCGTTCGCGCGTGCTGCCGCCGGCGCCGTAGGTGACCGAGACGAAGTCCCAGGGGATTTTCTGCAGGGCCGCGGCCGTCTGGCGCAGGGATTCGACGCCGGCATCGTCCTTGGGAGGAAAGAATTCCAGCGATCGGAGGGGGCGATTTTCGGCAAACAGGGTGGAGATCGGCCGGTCGGGCGTCATAGTCATATCAACGCATGCGGATTTGATGATATGATGTAAAGGTTGGAGTTTGCCGCCGCTCAGTCGATCTCTCCCTCGATCGTCCAGCCGCCGGCGGTGCGTGCCAGTTGATAGACGGCGTGGTCGACCTCGACATGCCACGTTTCGACCGCCCAGGCGTCCCGCTCCCACCAGCCGCCGCTGGTGCGCCACGGGCCGTGGGCGGCCCGGATCGGACCGCTGAAGGCGCCGCTCAGGGCGGCGGGGCGGGCATGCTCAAGGACAACGAGCACGGGGCGCGGAGGCCGGAAGCGGCGCAGCACACCCCCGCGTGCGGGTTGGGCGGCGGGCGGCTCGGCGGGCGGCACGCTTTCGGCGGGGCGTTCGAGGGTGAAGGCGTCAGGTCGCCAGGTAGTGGTCGGCACGGGGGTCCCGACGCGGTCCTCGCCGAGCAGGGCGGCAACGCGGGCGAGGTTTTCCCAAAAGGCGTGCGGGTCGCGGAGGCCGGTGTCGAAGAGCCCGTCCTGCTTGAGTTGCGGGCGGGTGGGGGTGGCGACGAGACGGACGCCGATGACGCGGGCCGGAAGATGCAGCGTGTCGAGGTGCGCGTGCATGACCTTGAGCCAGCTGGCCACGTTGGTGCCGGGTTCGGCGAGGCGGAAGACGCGGCGGTGGTCGGTGTCGTCCTCGAGCTGGAGGGTGAGCGCCAGGTGTTCGGCGACGAGGTGGGCACCGCGCAGTTCGAGGGCGAGGCACTCGGCGTAACGCTGCAATTTGAAGAGCAGCGGTTCCAACGACTCGATGCCGGGATCGTAGTCCCATTGCGCGGCGAAGGTCGTCGGTGGGGGCGTGAGGTGCAGCACGCGCGTGGTTTCGCCGGCGGCTCGTTCCCAGAGGGCGACCCCCTCCGTCCCGAGCCGCCGGCCCACCTCGCCCTTGGGGAGGGCGGAAAGCTGACCCAGCGTGTGAATGCCCCACGCCGCGAGGACCTCCGCCTGTTCGGCGGTGGGCGAAGCGAAGCCCAGCGGCAGGGGGGCGAGAAAGGCCCGGGCCTCGCGCACGATGAGGACGGGCCCGGCACAACGGGCGGCGTAGGCGGCGAGCAGCGGAGTCGCGGCCGCACCGGCGCGCGCGGGCAGGCCGAGGCGCGTCAGTTCGGCCACGCGCGCCGGCAGGGCGTTGCCGGTGGTGACGGGATCGGCGCCCTGCAGGTCGACCGTGCAACTTTCCGCATCCGTGATTTCGACGCGTGGCGAGAGGGAGAAGGCCGCGGCGAGCAGCAGGCGGCGCGAGGCGGTCTCCGCCGCGGGATCGCGCGCCCGCAGCACGACACCAGGGCAGCGGGCCATGGCGAGCGTGGCGGTGAGACCGGGGACGAGTCCGATGGCTTCGGGGGAGACTTGGGTGAGCGCGGCTTTGCGACCCTCGCCGGCGATGAGGGCGACCGGCTGGCGCGCGAGCGCCGGTTCGTGCCGTCGCAGGGCGTGCAACGCAAAATCGGGGACGGTGAGCACGGCGTAATTCATGCGGTCAGGGTCTCGGCGAATCCGCCGCGGACCATCCGGGTTTGCAGGCGCGCGGCGAGGTCGGCGCGTGAGGCGCGCGGGCCGCCGGCCATCCAGGGGGCGGCGAGCGCGAGCCGTCGTCGCACGGCGGGTACGAGGCCGTGACGGCTGAGCCCGAGCGCGGCGGCGGGCTGCGGCTCGACGGCGCGGTGCAGGCGGTGCCACAGCGTGGCGGGTGTGCGTTGCAACGCGGAAACGGGCACGTCGCGCACATCGAGCAGGACGACGGCGTAGTTACCGTCGCGCACGAGGATGTCGGCCGCCCCGAGGGCCTCGCTGAGCGAGCGGCCGCGCACCCAGACAAGATGGCGCAGCTCGTCGGGCGGCACGGCTTCGGGGGCGAAGGCGTCGGTGGCGTCGATCAAAGCCACGCGCTGGCGTGCGGCGCGGGTGGTCTCGAGCAGTCGGGCGAGGGCGAGTTGCCCGCCGTGACCCGGCGGGCAGACCAGCTCGGTCAGCAACCCTCCTGGCAGGCCGCCTCCGAGGGCGGTGTCGAGGGACGGCACCCCCGTGGGCACCGCCACGCCCGTCCGCGTGTCGGACGGGGACCAGGCGGCGACGAGCGCGCGCAAAGCGGCAAGGGTGCTGGGATCGGCCACGGACGGGAAGGTGTCTTCATGCGATGGTCCGGCGTATCACACCGATCACTACGCCCTGCGCCTCGAGGAGGTCGGGGGCGAGATCGGGATAGCGCGGATTGGCGGCGCGCAGCACGAGACGGCCCCGGTCGCGCACCACGCGCTTGAGGGTCGCGGTCGTGCCGTCCACGAGGGCGGCGATGACCTCGCCGACGCGGGGCTCGCGCCACTCGCAAAGGACGAGGTCGCCGTCGAGAATGTGGGCGTCGATCATGGAGTCGCCGCGTACGCGCAGGGCGTAGCAGCGGCCGGCGCGGGAGGCGCGCAAACCGAAGAGCGACGGATCGATCGCGAGGGTTTCGCCGGTCTGCTGTTCCTCGGCCGTGGGCAGGCCGGCGGGGATGCTGCCGAAGATCGGGACCTCGAAGAGATGCCCTTGCACGCCCTCGGCCTTCACGCCCCAGCGCCCGTCGGCAAACTGCTCCAGGTGACCCTTGCGGGCGAGCGCGGAGAGGTGCTGGCGGACGGTCGACTGGGCCTTGAAGCCGAAGCGGCGCTGGATGATGCGCGTGGACGGAGGCACCTGTTCATCGCGCTGGTATTGGCGGATGAAATCGAGGATGGCGTCCTGTCGTTCCGTGAGCATGGGCACTACCGCTCAATTGAGCGGTATCGGGTGCGAAAGGCAAGGCGGAGAGGGCGGGAAGGCAGTAATGCCGCAGGTCTGCGGAAAGCCGGGAGCGGTTCGAGGGCAACGGCTGGGGGCCTGCGAGGAATAGGAGATCTTCCAGGGGTGCGACGGGAGCTCCCGATTCGGTGCCCGATTTCCATCCCGCGCTTGGCATTGATCCGGGGAAGGATCTCTTGAATGCTTCGCGTCCTGTTCCCCTCACCGACGGGGAAGGCCCCTAGCCGCTTTGCTCTCATGATTTCTCCTGTGCCGCTCCCGCTCACCCGCCGCTCACTTTTGAAAGGTTTATTGGCCACCGGGGCCGGTTGTTGGTTCGGGGGGTGCGTGACGAGTGGACAAGGCAGTGGCGCGGCGGGGATGAAGCGGGCTCGCTGGACGCGCTTGCCCGCCCAAATGGAAGGATTTTCGGCCACCTCGCTGCCGGAGGGGAAACGCCTCGCGCGCGGGTTTCAGGCGCGCCGGTTGGATGCTCCGGGGGCGCGACCTGTGCTTCGCTGGACGCAACCTTCGCCTTTGGAGACTTCCCTCGCGAGCCGGCTGCGCATTGCCGTCGCGCTCGACTTTCGTGAGGAACGGCAAGTCGAAGCGGTGCTCGCGGGCTCGGGAGAGCGGCTGGGCGTGTTCGACATTCGCTATGCGTATGCGCTTCAACCGTTCGAGCTGCGTCTGGATCCGGCGCAGACTGCGGCGGCGCTGGCCGAAGGGGTGGAGTTGCGCGCGGGATCCGGTGCGCTGCCGCTGTGGATCTTCGACGACTCCCAGCGCGAGGACGGGAAGGCGTTTTTCGGTCCGCATCTTTTGCTCGAGGAAGACGTGGGAGGAGGGGGGCAGACGGTCTTTGTCGACGAGATGACCTCGCTCGTCTCGCTTCAGCCCTTCGGGTGGCTCGAGGGGTGCGTACTCGACGGGTTGCAGGACCTCGCTCGCTCCGGTCGCGCGCCTCAGGCGCAGACCGCCTTGGACGCGCATCTGGCTCATTTTCTCGATGACGACGGACGCCTGGTCTATGAAGACCTGCGCAACCGTCCGGCCGATGACACGTTCCCCGGCATCGAGTCGACGCTGCCCGTGGCCGTAATTGCGTCGCAACGCCCCGGGCATCCCGTTGTGCGGCTCGCCCTGGATTTTTGGGAGTCCCGCCGTCACGACGGCGGGATCGTGTGCGACGGAGCGACCGCGACGGCGGAAGGCGCGTACACGGTGGGCTATCCGCTCGCCGTCATCGCGGCGCGGACCGGGCGCGAAGACCTCGCGCGTTGGGCGCTCCGCCAGATTACGACCCGCATCGAATTGCTGCCCAAGGACCGCGATCTCTACCTGCGTTGCCCGTTGAAAGGAGAGGAACGAACCTTCCGCAATTGGGCGAGGGCGTATGCGTGGTACATGCTCGGGTTGACCCGCACGTGGGCAACGTTGCGCGCGTCGTCGTTCTCCGGGTTGCCGGGAATGGACGTGCTGTGGGGGGAGGCGCGGCGGATCACATCCGAAGCCCTGCGTCTCCGTCAACCGGACGGACTCTGGACCTGCTTTCTCGATCGTCCGGAAACCGGCGTCGACACGTCCGGGTCGGCCGGCATCGCGGCGGCCATGGCGATCGGGGTCAGGAGCGGGCTCCTGCCTGAGTACCTGCTGGCCCCGGCCCGCAAGGCCGAGCACGCACTCGCCGCTTATTTGACGCCGGACGGGCTTCTGTCGGGCGTGGCCCAACACAATGCGGGCGGGGAGGCGCTGCAAACCGGCGGCTACCGGGTGATCTCGCAAATGGGGATGGGATTGCTGGCGCAACTGCACGTGGCGGTTCGCGGTGCGTGAGAATCGTCTCGTAGTCGATTCCCGCGTACCTTCGCTTCCCGCAACGACGGACTACGTTGCGTATCCCTTACGCAACTACGAATCGGAGGCGAGACCTGCCTCACGCCCGTCCGGCGTCGCGGCTCAGGCCGGGGGTGTTCGCGGGAGACGATTGGGGCAGCGGTGGGCGGGAGTCGCCCTTGTCGTAGTCCATCTGCAGGCTGAAACGGAACGTGGAGCCTTCGCCGGGCGTGCTCTCGACGGAGACGGCGCCTCCCATCAGTTCGCAGAGCCGTTTCGAGATCACCAATCCCAGGCCGGTGCCGCCGCGCCGGCGCCGGGCCGACGTGTCGATCTGGCTGAATGGTTTGAAAAGCAGATCGAGTTTGTCGGGCGAAATGCCGATCCCGGTGTCGGAGACGTCGACGAAAATCCGCACCTGGCGGTACGGGGTTCCGGGCATGTTTTCGCCGCGGATGCAGGTGACGTTGACGGAAACACCCCCGCGTTCAGTGAACTTGATGGCATTGCCGATCAGGTTGCCGAGGACCTGGCGCACGCGATGGGCGTCGCCGTTGACCATCGCGGGAACGGTCGGATCGATCTTCAGGTCGAGCGCAAGCGCCGCGGCCTGGGCGCGCGGTGCGAAGTGGTTGATGACATCCTGCAGGCAGTCGCGGAACGGGAAGGGGGCGTGGTAGATCGCGAGTTTGCCGGCCTCCATTTGCGAGAGGTCGAGGATGTCGTTGATCAGCATGCTCAGCGCGTGGCCGCTATTCTCGATCATTTCGACGTACTCGCGCTGGTCGGCGTTGAGCGGCGTGTCGCGGAGAAGCTTTGCAAAACCCATGACGCCGTTGATCGGCGTGCGGATCTCGTGACTGACGACGGAAAGGAATTCGCTTTTCGCCCGGTCGGCGGACTCGGCGGCTTCCTTGGCCTTGAGCAACGCCGCCTCGGCCTGTTTGCGCAGGCTGATGTCGTGTCCGACGGCCTGATACTCGAGCAGTTCGCCGTCCTGGTCGCGAATGGCGCGGTTGGTCCAGAGCAGGCTGATCGTTTTGCCGGACGCATCCTTCACCTCGGCTTCGAAGGAGGCACTGTCGGGCAGGGATTTTGAAGCGTTGCGCGGGTAACCGAAATCATTGATCGGAAAACGCTGCCCGACGAGGTCGCCGCGTTTCACGCCCATGAATCCCGCATAGGCGCTGTTGACGAACGTGAGACGGCCGTCGGCGCGATAACGGCAGATGAGGTCGGCCTGATCCTCGACCATGCCGCGGTAGCTTGCCTCGATCTTCTGGAGCGATTTCGCCATGCGCTCGATCTGGCGCGCGAGTCCCATGATCTCGTCGGCTTCGCTCTCCTCTTCGATGGGCGTGAAAGGGTCCCGCGTATCGCCACCCGCAGTGTGCTTCATCTCGGCCAGGCGCTGGGCAAGGGCGCGGTCCCAGGCATACCCCGTAACGATCAGAAGAATGCTGCCGACGATCGCGAGGCTGATGATCCAGTAGGTTTCGCCGAGACGATCGCGCAGGTCGGCATCAATGACGATCGCAATGAGGGCGAGGGCCAGGCTGGCGGCGAGGGCCAGAAGCATGAAGGTCTTGCGCCGAAGGGGAGAGAGCATCTCTGGGAGGGTAATGCACTGCGCGCGCCTCCAAGTCTAACGTAAAAGCGGACACGAAACCGACGTCGGCCGAGGTTCTCAATCGGGTCTGAGGCGATCGAGGGGTGCAAGCGCGCGCAACGGAGGCACAGCGCGGGCGATGAGGGCAACGACGACGAGTGTACCGACGCCTCCCCAGACAACGGCGCCCACGGGACCGATGAGTGCGGCCATGAGGCCAGCGCGAAGGGTGCCGACTTCGTTGGAGGAGCCGACGAAGATCTGGTTCACCGCCGTGACCCGTCCGCGCAGGTGGTCGGGCGTGAGCAATTGCACGAGCGAATGTCGCACGACGACGCTGACGTTGTCGAAGGCTCCCGTTGCGATCAGGGCGACGATTGACAACCAGAACCACGTGGAAACGCCAAACACCACGATCGCGACGCCGAAGCCCGCGACGGACCAGAGCAAGGCGAGTCCGGGGCGTTGCAACGGGCGCCGATGGGCGATCCACATGGCCATCGCAAAGGCCCCGATCGAGGGCGCGGCCCGCAACCAACCGAGGCCAATCGGACCGACATGGAGAATCTGGTCCGCGTACAATGGCAGCAGTGCGACCGCCCCGCCAAGGAGCACGGCAAAGAGATCGAGCCCGCTCGCAGCGAGGATGACCTTGCGATTCCAGATGAACTCCGCGCCGGCGACGAGCTGACGCCATCCTTTCGCCGTGTCGCGCGGGCGGGGCGGGACCACCGGCTTTACGCGCAGGAGCAGGACGACGAGCGTCAGCCCGGCGATCGCGTCGAGCGCATACACTGCGGCAAATCCCCACCACGCGATCACGAATCCGCCGATCGCGGGGCCGATCATGGTGGAGAGCTCGAACATGCTGGTGTTCCACGTTACCGCATTGCTCAGCGCGGACGCGGGCAACAGTTGCGGGACGATCGAGGCTCGAGCGGGCCAGCCGAGGATGCGCAACGTCGCGATCGCCAGCAGGAGGAGGTAAACGACAGGAAGGGCGGGGCGGCTGAAGTCGAAGGGCTCGCTCGACGCCGCGCGTTCGAAGTTCGACGCAAGCCACTGCAACCCGTCATTGGCGGCGCGGAGGGGGGCAAGGTCCGGCACGAGTTCGGCGCGCAAGGAAACACCCGCGAGCACCACGGACAGCACCGCGATGGCGGCGGTCGTGCCGGCGATCAGCCGACGGCGATCGAGTCGATCCGCCAGCATGCCTGCCGGCAGCGAGAGCGCGAGCAGGGGCAGAACGTTGATCAGCCCCACCAACCCCAGTGCAGTCGCCGAGTGCGTCCATTGATAAATCTGCCAGGCTACGGCGACCGTGCCCATCTGACGTCCAAGATTCGCGCAGATTGTCCCGATCAGGTAGCGGCGATAATTCGGATGACGGAGGGCGAGATAGGGATCGTGGGCGGACATGCGCATCGGACCGCGGCGGTCCGATGCGAACATCGAACATCCAACGTCCAACATCCAACCTCGAAGTGAAGGCGAAGCGGGCTCCGCCAGCTCCGCCGGCTTACGACGGCGGCGGGGCGGCGAGGGCGGTGCTGATGAAGGCGGCGAGGGCGGGCTCGGGTTCGCGGCCGAGGAGCCAGCCGATCACGAGGCGGCTCTCCGGGGCGGGGCCGTCGAGCGGACGAAAGACGACTTCCGACGGCAGCGTGCGCGCCTCCGACGGACACATGAAGGTCGCGCCGAGGCCGGAGCGCACGAGACCGATGCCGTTGGCTCGCGGCCAGACTTCCTCGGCGATGCGCGGCGTCACGCCGGCGCGCGCGAAGGCCGCGAGCACTCGGTCGTAGAAGCCGGGGTTGTGCGTACGAGGGAAGAGCACGAACGGAGTCTGCGCCAGATCGCGCAGCCGCAGCGACTCGCGTGCGGCGAGGGGATGGTCGGCAGGCAGCACGACGCCGTTCTTCTCTCGCAGCAGCACGTGTGTCTTGAGACCCGGAGTGGTCGCGTCGGGATGGAAGAAACCGCAGGCAATCTCCCCCGCCTGCAATGCGGTCAGCTGAGCCGAGGTCGGTGATTCGTTGAGCTCGAGACGAATGCCCGGATACTTTCGGTGAAATTCGCGCAGGATACCCGGCAACACGGTCGCCATCGCCAGTCCCGTGAAGGCGATGCGCACGTGGCCCACCTCGCCGCCGCTCACCGCGCGCAGTTCCGTGGCGATGCCCGCGAGCGAGCGGAGCAGGGGCTCCACGCGTTCGGCGAGCGCCTTGCCAGCGGAGGTCAACTCGACCCGACGCCGGGAACGCACAAACAACGTCACGCCCAACGACTGCTCGAGCTGCGCGATCTGCCGGCTCAAGGCCGGCTGGGCGACCGCAAGACTCTCAGCCGCCTTCCGAAAATGCAGCGCGCGGGCCACCTCGCGAAAATAGACGAGATGACGAAGTTCAAACGGAAACTGATACTCACGAGGCATCACAGAAGACGAAACAAGTATTTTGCGGCATGGCAACTTTTTGGTAGGATGTCGTTTCTTCGATGGCCGGATTTCGTCCCGGCCTTGACGAGCGGACCCCCTCTGCTCCTGCCGGAATCTTCAACGTCATCTCTTCCTCCTCATGGCAAAATCGCTGTTTCAGAAAGTTTGGGATGCGCATTCGGTGCGCAAGCTGGCCAATGGCCAGACCCAGTTGCTCATCGGCACCCACCTGATCCACGAGGTCACGTCGCCCCAGGCCTTCGGCATGCTGCGCGATCTCGGCCTGAAGGTGCTCATGCCCCACCGTACGTTCGCGACGGTGGACCACATTGTGCCGACGAATGAGCTGGTGGAGCCGTACAAGGATCCGCTCGCGCAGGCGATGATGGATGAGGTGCGCAAGAACTGTAAGGAGTTTGGCGTGACCTTCTTCGACCGGTCCACCGGCAAGCTGGGCATCGTGCACATCGTCGGACCGGAGCAGGGCATCACCCAGCCGGGTACGACGATCGCCTGCGGCGACTCGCATACCTCCACGCATGGCGCGTTTGGCGCGATCGCCTTTGGCATCGGCACGAGCCAGGTGCGCGACGTGCTCGCCACGCAGACGCTGGCACTGGGCGCGCTGAAGGTTCGCCGCATCGAGGTGAACGGCAAGCTGCAGCCCGGCGTGTACGCGAAGGACGTCATTCTCCACATCATCCGCATGCTCGGCGTCAACGGTGGCACGGGCTTCGCCTACGAGTACGCGGGTTCGGTCTTCGACGGCTTCACGATGGAAGAGCGCATGACGGTGTGCAACATGTCCATCGAAGGCGGTGCGCGCGTGGGCTACGTCAATCCTGACGAGACCACCTTCGCGTACCTCAAGGGCCGCCCGTATTCTCCGCAGGGCGCGGCGTGGGACGAGGCCGTGGCGCGTTGGAAGTCCTTCGCCTCCGATCCGGGCTGCCACTACGACGATGTGGTCAAGATCGACGCCGCCGATATCGCCCCGACCGTCACCTGGGGCATCAATCCGGGCCAGGGCATCTCGATCAACGAGTCCATTCCCGATCCATCCAAGGCCACTTCGGCCGACGAAAAGGCCGGCATCGAAGAGGCGCTCGCCTACATGAAGCTGCCTCCGGGGGCGCCGATCAAGGGCACGAAGATCAACGTGGCTTTCCTCGGTTCCTGCACGAACGGCCGCCTTTCGGATTTCCAGGAAGTCGCCCGGTTCATCAAGGGCCGCAAGGTTGCCCAAGGGGTGCGTGCCATCGCCGTGCCCGGTTCACAGATCGTCGCCGCCCAATGCGAGAAGCAGGGCATTGACAAGGTGCTCACCGAGGCCGGATTCGAGTGGCGCGCCGCGGGCTGCTCGATGTGTCTCGCGATGAATCCCGACAAACTCATCGGCGACGAACTCTGCGCCTCGTCCTCCAACCGCAACTTCAAGGGCCGTCAGGGTTCCATCACCGGCCGCACGGTGCTGATGAGCCCCGTCATGGTCGCCGCCGCCGCCGTCACGGGCAAAGTGGCGGACGCCCGCGAAGTTTTCGCCGTCAACTAAACTCATTCTCAATCCATCAACGCAGAGACGCTACAGATCTCACGCTCACTGGTTTAGCTCTACTTAGCGTCCCTGCGCCTTTGCGTTAAAATCTCTCAAAACATGGCACTGGAAAAAATCACTCAAGTTGCCGGCAAGGCCGTTTACGTGCCGGGCAACGACATCGACACCGACCGCATCATTCCGGCGCGCTTCATGAAGTGCGTCACGTTCGACGGCCTCGGCGAGTTTCTCTTTTACGACGTTCGCCACACGCCCGAGGGCGTGCCGACCGGGCATCCGATCGACAAGCCGGAGCACACCGGGGCGAAGATTCTCCTCACCGGCGCCAATTTCGGCTGCGGTTCCTCTCGCGAACACGCGCCGCAGGCCATCCACAAGGCCGGCTTCCGCGCGGTCGTCGCCGAGAACTTCGCCGAGATTTTCTTCGGCAACAGCACCACCCTCGGCATTCCCTGCGTGAACGCTGCGCGCGAGGACATCGCCAAGGTCGCCGCCGCGATCGAGAAGGATCCGTCGCTGGAAGTGACCGTCGACATCGCGGCACTTGAGGTTCGCTTCGGCAACGAAACGATCAAGGTGACGCAGCGCGACTCCGCCCGCGACGCCTTGGTCAACGGCCGTTGGGACGCCATCGGTGAACTGATCGATGGCATTCCGGCCGTAAAGGAGACCGCCACAAAGCTGCCTTATCTCGCGGCTTGAGGTCCCGTGGGACGACAGCATCCGGCGCGCTCAAAGGCGGGTCGTAGCGGGATTGAAATGCAATTGGATGGCCGTCTCCGTTTGCGGGGACGGCCTCTTTCTTTGTCCATGCCGAGGCAAGGTGCCCGACTCGGTTCCTTGACGGAGACCGGGATTTGCCGACTGTTCGTAATTTCCGTGAACCTTTTCACGTGCCCGTGCGTCAGATACGCACACTCACGCTCTCCCGCTGCTTGCCATGATCGATATCTTCAAAGGCGCTGACATCCTCATCTATCCCCTCGGGCTCTGCTCGATCGTGATGGTCTTCATCCTCTGCGAACGCGCCTATGCGCTGCGCAACGCAGCCGTTATGCCGCAGGATCTGGTGGACGCGATCGTCGACGGAAAACCGATTACCGGTGGCCGTCACTCCGTGCTCGCGCGAATCGTCGAGTTCGCCGAGCGCCATCCGGGGGACGAAGGCGCGGTCAAGGCCTTCGCCCGCCTCCAGATCAACCACATGGAACGGGGTATTCCGTACCTCGACATCATTTACGCCGCCGCTCCGCTCATGGGTTTGACGGGCACGGTCTGGGCCTTGCTGAAGGTTTTCTCCGGGATTTCGGCGGAGACGGGACTGCCTGATCCGGTCAGGTTCACCAGTGGTGTGGCGCTGGCGCTCTCGGCGACGCTGCTCGGTCTCACCATCGCGATCCCCGCGCTCATCGGAGGAGGTTATTTTCAGCGCCGCGTCGAAGGGTATGCGGCGCGCCTCGACGTCTTGCTCGAACGCATCCTCAGCCGCGCGGAAAAGACGACGGTATGAGCGGACTCTACCAACGGCGGCGCAAGCGGCCGGAGATGAATCTCCTGCCGCTCATCGATGTGCTGGTGATGCTGATCTTTTTTGCGTTCGTCACGATGCAGTTTCGCTCGGCGGCCACGCTCAACATCACCCTCCCCAAGGTGGATACGGCGGGGAAAAACGAATTTCGCGGCATTGTCACCGTCGGGATCACCGCCGACGGCGTGCTTTCGGTGAACGGCACCGTCGTGAGCGAAGCCCAGCTGGAGGACTTTCTGCGCGAGGTACGCAACGTCGATCGCGACATCTCCGTGCTCATCCGGGCCGACGAGACGACGCCGTTGAAGACCTTGGCATTCGTGATGGACACCTGCCGCAAGCTTGGCCTGAACCGCTTCAGCCTGCAGAGCCGGTAGGCGTCGGCCGGGAGCAGGCGACATTGCGCTCCGCTCCTTGCCAATTGACGCCGGCACCGTAGCTGTCGGGGTATGAAGATTGTCATTACGGGTGTGACGCGCGGGCTCGGGCGCGCGTTGGTCGAGGAATTCATCAAGGCCGGGCATACGGTCGCCGGGTGCGGTCGCGGGTCGGAAGGCGTACTCGACCTGCGCTTCGCGCATGGCGCGCCGCACACCTTCGACGTCGTCGACGTCGCGAATCCGGTGAAGGTGGGCATCTGGGCGGCCAAGGTGCTCGGCTTTGGCGAGTCACCCGATCTGCTGATCAACAACGCTGCGTTGATGAATGATCCCGCGCCGTTGTGGAAGGTTCCAGCGGAGGAGTTCAAGCAACTCATCGACGTCAACGTGACCGGTGTGGCCAACGTGATCCGCGAGTTCGTGCCGTCGATGGTCGCCGCAAAAAAGGGCATCATCGTCAACTTCAGCTCCGGCTGGGGACGCAGTGTGTCGCCCGACGTGGCGCCTTATTGCGCGAGCAAGTGGGCGATCGAAGGTCTGACGAAGGCGTTGGCCGAGGAACTCCCGTCGGGCATGGCCGCGGTGCCGCTCAACCCGGGCGTGATCGACACCGCGATGTTGCGTCAGTGCTGGGCCGACGGTGCCGCCAGCTTCGCCAAGGCAGATGCGTGGGCGCGGACCGCCGCGCCGTTTATCCTGAAGATCGGACCGAAGGACAACGGACGCAGCCTGACGGTGGGCGGGTTCGAGGATTGAGCCAGGATTGCGCCCCCCTGATGTAGGAGCGGCTTTACGCCGCGATGGGGACCGTCCGCCGGCAATCGCGGCATAAAGCCGCTCCTACTTCTCCCGATCAAGGCAGCTCGATCGCCCCGAGATCCGGCCGGCCTTGGATGGGACGGCCGAGCAGGTCGTGCGGCACGGACAGACCGAGGGCGAGACCTACGGCGTCGCCGGGCAGGGGTGCAATAACGAGACCGCGGTCGCGCACCAGCCCGGCGTTCGAGGGAATGTAATCAGAGGGACTCAAACCGCCGGGCCGCGGAAACCCTGGGTCTCCGAAGATCGGCTGCGCGTCGTGGATGGGAGCCGCCGCGGGCCAGTTGTCCGCGCGCAAAAAGAGATTGTGCGAGAAAAGTAGGGATTCGCCGGATACGGACGCGATGCGTTCCGCTCGATTCTGGTCTCCGCTGACGAGGGCGCTCTCTCCCTGCAGGTGGAAGATGTTGTTCGCGATCAGGATCCCGCGGGCGCTGGAGGCGATGGCGACCTTGGCGACGAGGTCGGCCGAGGTGTGGATCGTGTTGTTGTAGATATAGCTGTTGAACGGGCCGGTGGGCGGACGTTTGTCGCCGATGTAGCCGCTGAGCCAGAGAATCTTTCCTTCCTGGAAGGCGCCTTGCCGGCCTTTGACGCGATGGCCGTCATTGACGCTCAGGTTGTAACGGTAGGCGCAATTGAAGTTGTTGCCGAGGATCTCGCAGAAGCCGCCGGCGTTGTTCGCGCTGACGTTGTACTGAATGACGACGTTGCGGCAGTTGTAGTCGATGTGGCAGCCCGCGGAATCGCCCGGGCCCTGGGCATTCGTGAAGCGGTTGTGTTCGATGAGAATATCGGTGCAGGACCATGTCCACAGTCCGCTGCCTCGTCCCCACTGCCGGCTGTCCGCGGAGTGACCGGAGTGATCGACGCGATTGCCGCGAAACAGGCCGCTCGTGACGCCCGAGAGCTGGATGCCCGGGCCGCCGGTGCGCTCGACGAGGTTGTCGAGTACGCGGACGTCGCGGATGCCGTTGGCCGGCGCCGTGAACTTGATGCCGGTGTGCCCGGTGTTCTCGATTCGGCAGTCTTGCACGGTGAGATGGGTGAGAGAGGAGTCGGCCGTCGTGACGATGAACCGGATGCCCCAGCCATAGCGCTGGGTGCCGTTGGCGGAGCGGACTTCGGCGGCGCTTCGTTTGAAGCCAGGCTCCTCGAAGAACACGTCACGCACATGAAGATTCTGGAGTGTGATATGGCCGAAGTCTCCGGCACGCGACGTGTCGACGCGCACGCCGCAGCGCATCGAAGCATCGATTCCCCGCGACGGTGTGAGGCCGCCGCCGTCGGCTTGCAGAACGAGATCGCGAACCACGACGTGGCGCGCGTTGCGCAGATGGACGGCGTTGGCTTGTCCGCGGGCGTCGATGATCGCGCGCGGCGTGCTCGCCTCCGGGGCCGCGACGGCGGGCGCGGGTGCATAGCTGTGGATCACGATCGGTGCGAGGGCGGTGCCGGCGAGATTCGCAAACGTCAGGCTGCCGGGGTGCGTCTGGTCTGCGGCGAGGCGCAGTTCATCCCCCGGTGCGAAGTTCAGCCGGCTGGCTTTCTCCAAGGTGCGCAGGGCGGTTTGCGGGCTGGTGCCCGCGGCGCGGTCGTCGCCCCGGAGCGCGTCGACGTAGTAGACAGTAGCGGCTTGGGCTGGAGTCGCGGCTGCGAAAAGGCCCGCGATGACGAGGGGTGGAAGTCGGAGGTTCATGGGCGCGTGAAACCCCAGGTCTCCGACCTGGGTGTCTGCGTTGAGAGTACCGGTCTGCGCGTTTCGTGTCTGCCTCCCCATCCGGGGGATTCGCGCCAATCGCTCCGCGCTTAGCCGCGCTCGTTCGCGGTTCCAAGGAATCGTTCCGGCAAAGCGCGGAAGCGTTTCGTTTGCCCGGGCTGCAATTCCTTGGATTTCACCTATTCATTTATAGGCGTAACCCTTGACCCGTCGGTCTCGTCAGTTCCCTTGTCCTCTTTTCGGCGACCGGACTGATCCGATCGTCGAACCCCTCGCTTTATGCCCGATTCCACCCCCCGCAAAGAGGGCCGTCGCTGGCCCTTGATACTGGTTATAGTGGCCCTGTTCTCCGCAGGCATCTGGTACTTCGGGTTCCGGGAGGGGCCGCCGCCGGCAAATCCGCGCGGGCCGAATCCCGCCTGGGCGGGCAGCGGAGGGGCGCCGGTCGTGCCGGTCAAGGCGGTGGCCGCGGAACGTCGCGCGTTGCCCGTCCACCTGAAGGCGATCGGCACGGTGACGCCGCTCAACTCCGTGACCGTGCGCAGCCGGGTGGACGGCGAATTGTTGAAGATTCATTTTCAGGAAGGTCAGCAGGTGACCAAGGGCGACCTGCTCGCCGAGATCGAGGCGGAGCCCTACCGCATCGTGCTCGCGCAGGCCGAAGGGCAGTACGAGCAGAGCGCCGCGCAACTCGACGTGGCGCGCAGCGACCTCGAGCGGTTGCGTCCGTTGATGGAGCGCAACCTCGTCACCGCGCAGCAGGTGGAGGTCCAGCAGGCGCTCGTGCGCGAGCGCGAAGGCGTGCTCGCGGCGAACCGCGCGCAGGTCGACGATGCCCGCCTGCAACTCGCCTACACGCGGATTGACGCGCCGATCTCCGGCCGGCTGGGGCTTCGGCAGGTGGATGCGGGCAACCTCATCCGCGCCGGCGATACCAACGGTCTCGCCGTCATCACCCAGACGCGCCCGATCTCCGTGCTATTCACCATTCCCGAGGTCGACCTGCTCACGGTGATCGACCCGATCCGCCGCGGCGAACAGCTCGTGGTCGAGGCCTGGGATCGCAGTGAGCGGGTGCGGCTGGCCGCGGGCATGTTGCAGACCGTCGACAACCAGATCGACCTCGCGACGGGCACGCTGAAGCTCAAGGCGGAGTTTGCCAACGCGGACGACCGCCTCTTTCCCAATCAGTTCGTCAACGTCCGCCTTCGCGTGCGGACGATCGAGGATGCGGTCGTCATTCCAACGTCCGCCGTGCAATTCGGTTCGCGCGGCACCTACGTCTTCGTGGTTGGCGCTGACAACACGGTCATGGCCCGCGATGTCGTGCTCGGTCCGGCCGAGGAAATGATGCAGGCGATCGAGGGCGGGATCGCGCCCGGGGATCTCGTTGTACTCGAGGGTCTGGATCGGCTTCGCGACGGGCGGAAGGTCATTCTGGTCGACGACGACCAGCCGCTCATTTCTCCGGGAACATGAACCCGTCGCGTCTCTTCATCCTGCGTCCCGTCGCCACCTCCTTGTTGATGGCGGCGCTGCTGCTTTCGGGCATCATGGCCTACCGTCTTCTGCCGGTCGCCGCGCTGCCGCAGGTGGATTTCCCGACCATCCAGGTCTTCACCTTTCATCCCGGCGCGAGCCCGAATGTGGTCGCGAGTTCGATCACGGCCCCGCTGGAACGTCGCTTCGGCCAGATCCCGGGCATCAATCAGATGTCGTCGAGCAGCTCGGCCGGCGCGTCGGTGATCACGTTGCAGTTTGCCCTCGAGCTTTCAATGGATGTCGCCGAGCAGGAGGTACAGGCCGCGATCAATGCCGCCGACAATCTGCTGCCCAACGACCTGCCGGCCCCGCCGATCTATCGCAAGGTCAACCCCGCCGACACCCCGATTCTCACCCTCGCCCTCACGTCGCCGAGCCTGCCGCTGCCCGAGGTGCATGACTTGGTGGATACACGCATCGCGCAGAAGCTCGCGCAGATTCCCGGCGTCGGCATGGTCAGCCTCGCCGGCGGTCAACGGCCTGCGGTGCGCGTCCAGGTCAATCCCACCGAGCTCGCCGCCCGCGGGCTCAACCTGTCCGACATCCAGGCCGCCATCAACGCGGCCAGCGTCAACCAGCCGAAGGGCAGCTTCGACGGTCCGTACCGCAACATCCTCATGGACGCGAACGACCAGCTGCGTTCCGTGGAGGAGTATCGGAATCTGATCATCGCCTGGAGTGACGGCGCGCCGTTGCGGCTCGGCGATGTGGCCACGATCATCAACGCGGCCGAAGACCGCCGCCTCGCCGCGTGGGCTGATGAGGCGCCGGCCGTGCTCGTCAACGTCCAGCGCCAGCCGGGCGCCAACGTCATCCAAGTCGTCGATCGGGTGCTCGCGTTGCTGCCCCAGCTCAGGGCGAGTCTTCCGACCGCGGTCGACATGGCCGTGCTCACCGACCGCACGCAGAGCATCCGCGCCTCGGTGCGCGCCGTGCAGCACGAACTGATTTTCGCCGTGGGCCTGGTCGTGCTCGTGACCTTTCTTTTCCTGCGCAACATCCCGTCCACGATCATTCCGAGCATCGCCGTGCCGTTGTCCCTCATCGGCACGTTCGGCGTCATGTACCTCGCCGGGTACTCGTTGAACATCCTCACGTTGATGGCGCTGACGATCGCAACGGGCTTCGTGGTCGACGACGCGATCGTGATGCTCGAGAACATCGCCCGCTACCGCGAACAAGGGTCGTCACCCATGGAAGCGGCCCTCAAGGGCGCGGCGCAGATCGGATTCACGCTGGTGTCGCTGACGATCTCGCTGATCGCCGTGCTGATCCCACTGCTCTTCATGGGCGACGTGGTGGGGCGCCTCTTCCACGAGTTCGCGATCACCCTTGCGGTCTCGATCCTCATCTCGCTCGTCGTCTCGCTCACGCTGACTCCGATGATGTGCGCGCGCATGCTGCCACCGCCCGATCCTGACGGGCACGCGAAGAAAGGGTTTCTCGACGGCGTGATCGCCTGGTACGGCCGGAAGCTCGACTGGGTGCTGGAACACCAGCCCATGATGCTCGCCATCACGGTGGGCACGATCGCGCTCACGGCATGGTTGTACATCATCCTTCCCAAGGGATTCTTTCCGGTGCAGGACAACTCGGCGCTGCAGGCGGTCACGGAGGCGCCTCAATCCGTTTCCTTCGCGGCCATGTCGGAGCGTCAGCAGGCGCTGGCGGCGAAGATTCTCGAGGACCCTGCTGTCGCGAGCCTGTCGTCCTTCATCGGGGTGGACGGCACCAACGCGACGCTCAACACCGGCCGGATGTTGATCAACCTGCATCCGCACGGAGAACGCGACGCGACGGCACTTGAAATCATTGCGCGGCTGCGGGAGGCCGTGCGTTCCGTGGATGGCATTTCCCTCTACCTGCAACCCGTGCAGGAGCTGACGATCGAAGATCGGGTGAGCCGCACGCAGTTTCAGTTCACGCTTTCGAGCCCGGATGAGGCGCTGCTGCACAGCTGGGTGCCGCGCCTCGTGGACCACCTGCGCGCGCAACCGGCTCTCGCGGATGTGGCGAGCGATCTGCAGAATCAAGGGCTGCAGGCCTACATCCAGATCGATCGGGACGCAGCCAGCCGGCTGGGCATCAGTGTATCCGCGATCGACAACGCGCTCTACAGCGCGTTCGGACAGCGGCAGATTTCCACGTTGTTCACCCAGGCCAGCCAGTACCGCGTGGTGCTCGAGGTGGATCCGCGGTTCGCAGCGGGACCTGAAGCGCTCGGGTTCATCTACGTGAACGGCGCCGGCGGACGTCCCGTGCCGCTCTCGGCGGTGGCCCGGGTGGAGGAGCGGGCGGCCACGCTGCTGTTGAATCACATCGGACAGTTTCCCGCTGTGACGATTTCGTTCAACCTCGGTGCGGACGCCTCGCTTGGCGATGCCGTGAAGGCCATCGAGCAGGCCGGCGTTGACCTTGCCTTGCCGACGGCGATCGAGCTGAGGTTCCAAGGGGCGGCCCATGCCTTCCGCTCATCGCTCTCCAGCACCCTCTGGCTGATCCTCGCGGCGGTCGTGACGATGT
>CAYOSX010000035.1:19684-22947 GCA_964406745.1 uncultured Opitutus sp. | reverse complement strand
GAGATATCATATCTCTCGCCAGAACCTCTTCAGTTCACGTCAAGAGGGCACCCGGCCTGACGCTTACCGTGAACCACATTCTCGCGCCCGAAATTTACCTCGGCATGATGCCCCCTTGGCTGCGGCCGATCCAAAGGGGTCAATGATTGATGCTTGTAATCCGGCGCGCCTGACCCCCTTGCAGTGGGTTGCTTGGAAGCGAGGCTCTTCATTCACGTACGAGAGCCCTGCGAGAGACGATCTGGATGCTCGGGCCGCCCTTCACAAAGAACCATTGCACTTGGGAACATAACATCCCCGAGTTTCCTGATGAGCAACCCACGTTCTCTCTACTCCCGGCCAGCGTACTATGATGCCGTGTTTGGAGGGTGGACCGCACAGGAATTCTTTTTCCTCCTAGACTGCTACGGTCGTTTCAGCCAGCAGCCGCTTCGGCGGGTTTATGAGCCGGCGGCCGGAACAGGCCGACTCCTTGCTGAATTTGCGCGGTGCGGGATCAGCACCTACGGATGCGACCTCGATATCAGATCATCACAGTTCTGTAGTCGACGACTCAAACGGTTCGAGAGCGCTTCCGACGTCAGAATCGCAGACATGCGGTTCTTCAGGCCGCCGGAGAAGGTCAACCTTGCCTACAGTTTGATCAGCAGCTTTCAGCACCTCCTCTCGGAAGATTGCGCACATCGTTTTCTATCGAGTGTAAGCGAATCACTGGTTGCCGGCGGCGTATTCGTCCTGGGGATGCAGTTAACCCCGGAGGGCGGACGGTCCTCCGAACCGGAGGATTGGGTTGGGTTCAGGGGACATTCGAGGATCTCGGTCCGAATCGAGTCCCTGCGCTATAGCGAAGAATTGAGAATCGATGAATGCGAAATGAAGTCCGTAATCCATGGACCTCACGGCCGCAGGCGCTTCAGCGAAGTGCTAAAATTCAGGACGTATACGGCCAAACAGATCCTCAAGACCACCCGACGCATCTCCAGCCTGGAACTGGTCGGTTCGTATGATTTTACGTATGATATAACCAACCCCGTGGCATTGGACCAAAAGTCCAAGGATACCATCTTGGTATTCAGGCGCCGCGGCTAAGTCTGGAGACGCCGATCTTAGGGGGCAGAGTGTTGTTTGTTGATGATTGCGCTCAGTGATGCCCGATCACCCACAGCGCGAACAACCTCTCTTCGCTTTTGGAACGGCTTTGGGTATTAGTGCCCAACCATGCCCGCCCTCTCCACCCGCAAACAATCCGTCGCCCGCTGGGTGCTCGCGCTCTTCTTCATCGTCGCGGGCGTGAACCACTTCCTCGCGCCCGAAATTTACCTCGGCATGATGCCCCCGTGGCTGCCGTTCAAAGAAGCCGCCAACCTCATCTCCGGCGCCGCCGAGATCGCCGGCGGGCTCGGCCTGCTCCTCCCGCGCTTCCGCCGCGCCGCCGCCTGGGGTCTCATCGCGCTCCTCATCGCGGTGTTCCCCGCCAATATTCAGGTCGCACTTCAAGGCAGCATGCCCGGGCTCGAAAACGCCCCGCCCGCCCTGCTCTGGCTGCGCCTGCTCTTCCAACCGGTCTTTGTCGCCTGGGTCTGGTGGGTGGGTTTGAAACGCGAACCGTGATCCGGGTCTTTGGGGCGAGCGCCAATAAAGCACGGGGTCACGCTTCACATCTTCACATCGCGGTCAACGTTCATCGCCGCCTCCTTCACTTGAGGTTGGGCGGACTACGGGAGTTCCAGAATCGATGCATCTCCATCTCGGTAGAACCGCTCAAGTCGCGCTTTCTCGGACCCGAGAAGCGCCGCAACTTCCGATGTACGGCAATTGCCGAGGCCGAGGACTACTACTTTCGGTGGAGCGCCTCTCAAAACGGAGAGCTCAACGAAATCGTCATCTTTCGTAGCAAGTACGAAACCCTGCGCTGCTGCCACACTCCAGATAACGCTATCGTCTGCTCCCACCAAGCCGAGGTCTCGAACGTGGGCAGAGTTAGGAAAGTCGCTCGCAAGCAGCCGCGGAAGCTCGTGCGATAGATTCTCGTCGAAGAGGAATCTCACGCCGCGTGCGACACGAAGGTTCGCCGATCGCGCTCGGCAGCGAATGCGAAGCACGCGAGAACGTCCTCGTGCGTCAGGTCCGGAAACTCGGCAAGCAACTCAGCCTCGGTGGTCCCCGCTGCCAAGTAACTGAGGACATCATAGACCGTAATCCGAGTCTCACGAATGCATGGCTTTCCGCTCCGACGCCCCGGCTTGATCGTGATGCGGTCCAGAAGGTTCATGTCGCTAGAATGGCAAGGAATGACTGGGGTTCAAGTTTTGCCGGACGTCACGGATGAGCCCCGCCGTGAGCTTGTGCGGGGAAGCCGAAGCGGGCGAGTTGCCGATCCAAGCCGAGCGGGAGCTCGGCGTTCCCGGGTTTTCGATCGATGCCGGGCGGGAGCCCGGCGGACTCAGGGTTCAGCGATGAGGTCGCGATCTTTTTCGGGTGCACGTCCGCCTTGGAGACGGGGGCGCTTGGACGCGCGAGGTCGGGGGCACTGGCCTCCCGTGCGCTTCGCGCGGGGGCGAGCCTACGGTGACACACCGGTACCGGGGCGGTCGATACCAAGACCCCCGGGGCCGCGGGATTGGATGCATCTGTGCAATCCGTGAGATCCGTGGTGAACGTTCGTGGCTTGCGAGCCTCGCTGCGTTGGGCGTTGTGGCGTGAGGTTTGGGTCGGACAGGAGTGTCCGACCTCCGTGGGCAATCCGATCCGCTGAGATTGGTTATTAAAGTGCCGGGGCGGCTGGCGGTTCGTGCGGGCGTCTGCACTCTCTTCTGAGCCTCCACGCGCAAAACTCGCATTGACGTTGTCCCCGGTTCGTCGGCGAAGTCTTTGTGCGTGACACCCCACTTTGCCCCGGTGCTTCGAATGAAATTTCACCTGCTCTTCGTCGTCAGCCTTGCGCTTGCGTGCTCCCGCGCGTGGGCGGCTGAGCTCAGTCCGCATGGGGACGAGTTCGCCGGCAAACCGGTGCCGGAGACCATCGAGTTCAACCGGGACGTGCGGCCGATCTTGTCGGGGAAATGTTTTCACTGCCACGGGCAGGATCCCTCCTCCCGCAAGGCGAAGCTGCGGCTCGACTCGCTCGCCGAGGCCACAAAGGAGCGCAACGGGTTTCGCGCGGTCGTGCCCGGCGATCTGGAGGAGAGCGAACTCGTCTGGCGCATCCTCTCGACCGATTCGGAAGAGATCATGCCGCCTCCGTCGACCAATCATCCGTTGAC
>CAYOSX010000035.1:0-19584 GCA_964406745.1 uncultured Opitutus sp. | reverse complement strand
CCGATGAGCTTTACGGCCAGATGGTCGACCACTTCCTCGCGAAACCGGCGTTTGGAGAACACTGGGCGGTGATGTGGCTCGACCTCGCGCGCTACGCCGACAGCTCCGGCTTCGGTAGCGACCAGCTGCGACCGAATCTCTGGCCCTGGCGCGATTGGGTCATCAAGGCGTTCAACGAGAACAAGCCGTACGATCAGTTCAGCATCGAGCAACTCGCAGGCGATCTCCTGCCGAATCCCACGCAGGAGCAGCTCATCGCCACCACCTTTCACCGCAACACGATGACCAACACGGAGGGCGGCACGGACGCCGAGGAGTTTCGCGTCGCCGCCGTCAAGGATCGCGTTGCCACGACCTTCCAGGGATGGATGGGACTGACCGTCGGATGCGCGCAATGCCACACGCACAAATTCGATCCGATCACCCACGACGAATATTACGGACTCTTCGCGGTCTTCAATCAGACGGCCGACGCGAACCGCTTTGACGAGGAACCAACGCTTCCGTTGCCGACGCCCGAGGAAGGCGAGGTCCTGGCCCGCATCCATACGGAGATTGCCCGACTGGAGGCAGACCTGCAGCAGACCGATGAGAACGAGATCTGGCGCGAGTTTCCGGAGCTGCGCGCGCACGCCCTCAAGCCAGTCGAATGGAAGCCCGCGCCGATCGAGCGGATTCACAGCCAGTCCACCTCGGCGCCCCGTGTCCTCCCGGACGGCAGTGCGCGCTTCGAAGGCGCAGCGCTCACGGTGACCGACTCCTTTGTGCACGAGATCACCGGCGTGACCGGAGCGATCACGGCGCTGCGGGTCGAGGCATTGACCGACGACGCCCTGCCGCAGGGCGGTCCGGGTCTTTCCTCCACGGGCAATGCGGTCATCACCAACGCCCGCGTGCAATTGCGACGCGGGCCGCAACGAACGAGCAGCGTCCGTTTTGTCCGCATCGTCGGCGAAAACAACGAGCCCGCGGTCGCCACGATCCGCGCGCTCGATTTAGATGGAGCCGACGTCGCCGAAGGCCGGAGCGGAGTCACCGAAAATGAATCACGGACGTGGGAGATCGATCTCGGCTCCGAACGCGTCCTGAGCGGTCTCACGATCCAGCCCCAGCCGGACCAGCAGTCCACGCTCATCGGAGCGAAGTTGCAGCTGCTCGATGGCGAGCGCCGGACAATCTCCGACCGGGAAATTTCGGCGGACGCCTTGGGCCAGCCTTCGTTTCGCTTGGACAACCTCGTCGCGACCGCGGTCATCGCCCATGCCACCGCCGACTACGCGCAGCCGGGCTTCGCCGCGTCCGCGGTCATCGACAATCTTCCGAAAACGGGTTGGGCCTTCGGGGGACGGACGGGCCAGCCGCACCAACTGGTCCTCTCCTTTGCGTCGCCCCTGCAGATCGCACCCGGCGATTACCTCGAGGTCAGCCTGAGCTTCGACTACGGAACCCACCACATCCTCGGGCGCTATCGTTTGTCGATGACCGCGGCGGATGGGCCGGTCTTCGAGGTGCCGCCGGACGTCCTGGCCCGGCTGCAGGCTTCGACGCCCGCGGCCAACCCGCCCGGCGACGCGACCCTGCTTGCGTTCCTTCGTCCGCTCGCCACCGCGACGGCGCCGGTGCGCACCGCCTTGCACGCCAAGCAACGCGAACTGACCGCGATCCAACCCTTGCGCGTGCCGATCATGCGGGAGTTGGATGCGATCGATGCGAGGAAGACGTTTCTCCTGGACAAGGGAAATTATCTGAGTCCCGAGCGAGAGGTCGAAGCGGGCCTGCTCGGCCGGTTCGGACCGACCGACGGCGGGCGGCCCGATCGTCTCGATGCCGCGCGCTGGCTTTTCTCGCCCGAGAATCCGTTGACCGCACGCGTAGCGGTGAACCGATTCTGGGGCCAGCTTTTCGGACGCGGCCTAGTCGAGACGCAGGAGGATTTCGGAACACAGGGTGCGTTGCCCACCCACCCCGGCCTGCTGGACTGGCTGGCGGTGCACTTCAGTCGGGACCTTCACTGGGACGTCAAGGCTCTGCTCCGCACGATCGTGATGTCCGAGACCTACCGGCAGTCTTCGGTGGCGTCCGCCGCCGTTGCCGAGATCGACCCGCGCAACACCCTCCTGTCCCACTATCCGCGCCGCCGGCTCACGGCCGAGCAGATCCGCGATCAGGCCCTCGCGCACGCGGGTGTGCTTTCGTCGAAGATCGGCGGACCCAGCGTCTTCCCTCCGCAGCCTGAGGGATTGTGGCGGGCGGCCTTTAACAACCGGGAGCGCGTTTGGAAGACGAGCGAAGGCGAGGACCGTCACCGGCGTGCCCTGTACACGTTCTGGCGAAGGACGATGCCGTATCCATCACTCACGACATTCGACGCCCCGAGCCGCGAGACGGCGACCTTCCGTCGTGTTCCCACGAATACGCCGTTGCAGGCCTTCGTCACGATGAACGACCCCGCGTTCGTCGAGATGGCCCGCGCGCTGGGCCGACGGCTGATCGCGGAAGGACGAACGACGACGGAGGAGCGGATTCGTTACGGGCTCAACCTCGTGCTGAGCCGCCCGCCGACCCAGGCGCAGGTCGAGCCGTTGATCGCTTTCCACGATGAACAAATGGCCCTCTTCGAGCAGGATCCTGAATCCGCAGTCGGGCTGCTCGGCGTCCGCGACGGCGGAGAGGCCAACGAAACGGCCCCGGCGGAGGCGGCCTCCTGGACGCTCATCGCCAATATCCTGCTCAACCTCGACGGAGTGCTGACCATCCACTGACAAACCCCGCATACGCCCATGTCCACGTTGTATCATCAGCAGCTGCAATCCATCACCCGCCGGACGTTTCTTGGGCAGGGGGCAATCGGTCTGGGCGCTCTTGCGTTAGGCCAGCTCGGCCGCGCACGGGCCGCCGCGGTGCCGGGTCCGATGCATCCCGCCAAGGCCAAGGCAGTCATTTACCTTCACCTGTCGGGAGCGCCGTCGTCGTTGGAGCTGTTCGACTACAAGCCAAAACTCAACGAGCTGAACATGCAGCCGTGTCCGGAGAGTCTGCTCGCGGGCAAGCGCTTCGCCTTCATCAAGGGCGTGCCGACCCTTCTCGGGAGCCCTTACACCTTTGCCCGGGCCGGAAAGCGAGGCACGTGGATCAGCGAACTCCTGCCGCACACGAGAAGCATCGTCGACGACATCACCATCATCCGGAGCATGGTCACCGACCAGATCAACCACGCCCCGGCGGAACTCCTGGTGCACACCGGCACGATGCGGGCGGGCGGCGCGTCGATGGGCTCGTGGGCGACCTACGGGCTCGGGTCCGAGAATCGCGACCTGCCCGGTTTCATGGTGCTGCTCTCGGGCGGGACCGATCCGACGGGAGGCAAGGGACTTTGGAGCAACGGATTTCTTCCCGGGATCTATCAGGGCGTGCAATGCCGCAGTTCCGGTGAGCCCATCCTGTTCTCCGGCAACCCGGAGGGGATCGACGCGGCCACGCGGCGGCGAACGATCGATGCGCTCGCCCGCCTCAATCAAATCGAAGCGAAGACCTTTGGCGACCCGGAGACGTTGACACGCATTGCGCAGTACGAACTGGCCTATCGGATGCAGGCGGCGGTGCCTGAGGTCTTCGACATCCGCAAGGAGCCGAAACACGTGCTCGACCTGTACGGGGCCGAGCCCGGCGGGGCGTCGTTTGCGAACAACTGCCTGCTCGCGCGCCGCCTGGTACAGAACGGCGTCCGCTATATCCAGCTATTCGACTGGGGCTGGGATTCCCATGGGACCGGCGAAGGAGACGATCTGCTGCACAGCCTGCCGAAGAAATGCCGCGACGTCGACCAGGCCTGCGCCGCGTTGGTGCGCGATTTGAAGCAACAGGGAATGTTGGACGACACCCTCGTGATCTGCGGTGGAGAATTCGGCCGCACGCCGATGAACGAAGCGCGCAACGGAAGCCGGTTTCTCGGCCGCGATCATCATCCCGGATGCTTCACGATGTGGATGGCCGGCGGCGGAGTGAAGGCAGGCTACGATCACGGCGAGACGGACGATTTTGGGCACAACGTGGTGCGCGACCCCGTGACGGTGGGCGACCTCCAGGCCACGATTCTCCATCTCACCGGGCTCGATCCTTACCGGCTGTCGTATCCGCATCAGGGCCTGAATGAACGCCTGATCGGCCCGAGTAACGAAGCGCGGATCGTCAAGGACCTGATCGCGTAGCCAACTCCGTTGCCTCTGTTTCCTCCTGTCCAAAATTTACGTCCGATTCCCCAGCAGGACCTGGGAACGCCGACGTCCTCGTCGGCTCTGTCCGGATGCCGACGAGGACGTCGGCGCTCCCAGGGTGCAGCGTCGCACCCCTGCCCGCGTCTCACGGCGACCCCGGCGGCGTGAACGCGAGAATCTCGCGCTTCAACTCGTCCGCCACATGGCGCTGAACGGTGGTCGAGGGATGTCCGGAATGATAGAAATAGTACGTGACGGGGTCCCCACGCGGCGTCGGATCCTGGTCGAAGATCCACCGCTCGGCGCACGCGTCGGTTATATTGAAAATTCCATACTTCGCGGGCGCCTCCATCACGGCGTCGAAGTACCTCCCCCACCCGCTCGACCGGATGTCGGCGTCGGGGAGCGCGGCCTGCAGTTCGCCGGGCAGCTGCGCGAGCGCCGGGTTGAGGCGTCGGCCGACCTCGGCGAAGGAGGGGATCTTCTCCGGCAGGACGGCGACGAGGAACTTGCGCGCGCCCGCCGCGTACAGTCCGCGCACGACTTCGGTCAGGTTGGCCACCGTCACCTCGGTCGTGAGCGTGCGGTCGTTGAGACCACCGGCGACGAAGAAGACCGTGCGCGTCGGATCAAAGGTGATCTCGCCCTTCCCCACGCGGGCGGCGAAGTCCCGCACCTGATTTTGCATACCGTAGCCGAGCAGGGCGTTTTTCACCTTCCGCCCTTCGCCCTCGCCGGTGCGGGCGCCACTCACCGCGAAATTTAACCCCTTGCCCGTGCCCTGCGGATCGGCCGCATGCGTAAACGGAAGCCCGAGATCCTGGGCAACGTAGACGATCGCGGTGGGGCCGTTCCCGTCGACGTAGCCGGCTCCGCTGTCGGTGTAGCTGTCGCCAAAGGCGAAGAGCTTCGCCACCGGCTGCGCATTCGCGAGAGGAGAGATGACAAGGCAGAGCAGGAGCAACCGCAGGATCGGGCGGGCACGACGACGGGAACCGGAGGGTTTCATTGTCGGTCCTCTAAACCGACCGCCCGACCCGAGTCGAACCCCCTTCCATGCCTCCTGCACGGAATCGGTGGTTCCATTGACAAACACAACCCGGGCGAACCTCCTCCCCCCTCATCATGGACTTCCTCGCACAGCCTGAAACCTGGATCATTCCCCTGCTCACGTTGACGCTGCTCGAGATCGTCCTGGGCATCGACAACGTCATCTTTATTTCAATCCTCTCGGCCAAGCTTCCTCACGAACAGCAAGCCAAGGCTCGCACCACGGGGCTGTTGCTCGCATTCGTCACCCGCGTCCTGCTCCTGTTCTCGATCAGCTGGCTCATGGGCCTGACCGCCACGCTGTTCACCCTGCCCGTGCTCAACGAAGCCATCAGTGGACGCGACCTCATCCTGCTGATCGGCGGTCTCTTCCTCGTGGGCAAGAGCGTGGTGGAGATCCATGAGAAACTCGAGGGGGAGGAAGGTCACAAAAGTGCCGGCCTCAAGACAGCCTCCTTCAAGGCGGTCATCGTGCAGATCCTGATGATCGATGTGGTGTTCTCCCTCGACTCGGTCATCACCGCCGTCGGCATGGTCGACAAACTGTGGGTCATGATCACGGCGGTCATGGTGTCACTGGGCTTCATGCTGTACTTCGCGGGCGCCATTGCCGGGTTCGTCAGCAAGCATCCGACCGTCAAGATGCTGGCGCTCAGTTTCCTCATTCTGATCGGTGTCACGCTCATCGGCGAAGGTCTCGGGCAGCACATTCCCAAGGGCTACATCTACTTCTCCATGGCCTTCGCCTTTGGTGTGGAGATGCTGAACCTGAAGCTCCGCGGTAAATCAGCGCATCCGGTCGAGCTGCGGCAGCCGATCAAATAGGCGGTGCCGGCGGGGACGCCGGCGCTCCCGGGGAGGGCAACGGCGTACCCGCTCGGCCCTTGCGAACGATCCGACGAACGCGCAGGTTACTCACGTGATCACGCCCCGCCCCCGTCTCCTCCTCGCGCTCGTCGCGCTCGTTTGCACGGCCCTTGCCGCAACTGCCCCTGCCGCCACGACGCCTGCGCCCAAGAAAGTCCTCTACTTCTCCAAGATGACCGTCGCCCCGGCGTCGCACACGGTCGCCTTGCGCGTCGACGGCCAGCCTTCGCCGTCGGAGCGGATCCTTACCGAACTGGGCGCGATGCACGCCATCGAATTCACCTTCTCCAAGGACGGCCGGCTGTTCTCGGACGAGTACCTCGCGCAGTTCGACGCGATCATGTTCTACACCCTCGGCGATTTGACGAAGCTCGGGCTCGATCGTGAGCCTCCGATGACCCTCGAAGGCAAGGCGGCCCTTCTGCGCGCGATCGAGAACGGGACGGGCTTCGTCGGCCTTCATGGCGCCGACAACACCTTCCTCTCGCCCGGCAGCGAGGTCCATGGTCCCGCCCGTTACAAGAACGACGGCGACAACCGGAGCGACTTCATCAAGATGATCGGCGGCGAGTTCATCATGCACAACCGCCAGCAACCGGCCCGCATGATTCTCACGAGCCCGGATTTTCCCGGCGCGCCGTCCGGCGACTTCACGTTGCACGAGGAATGGTATTCACACCGCAACTTCGCGCCCGACCTTCACGTGATCCTCGTGCAGGACACCAAGGGCATGGAAGGCAACCTGTATGAGCGTCCCAACTACCCATCGACCTGGGCACGCGTGCATGGCCAGGGCCGCGTTTTCTACACGAGCATGGGACACCGGGAGGACGTCTGGACGAATCCACTTTTCCAGGACCTGCTGATGGGCGGTCTCAACTGGGCTCTGAAACGCGTGGATGCGGACCTCACGCCCAACCTCAAAGAAGTCACCCCCGAGGCGCACGTCCTTCCCCCTTACGTGCCGCCCGCGCCCGCCAAAGCGGCGGCGCCGGCGGCCCGGTGAGGCGCGAGCAGGCTTACCGCGAGGCCGACCGCGGAGGCAGTTCCTGGAGCAGGCGCTCCAGATCCATTTCCGTGAGCGGTTGCTGGCTGCTGGCTGAAGCAGCCCGCGCTTCGCCGACAACGGCCGGCGAGACCGGGGCCTCGTTGTTGCCCCAGGAACGGCGGATGTAAGTCAGCACGCCGGCGAGCGTCTCGTCGTTGAAGATCGTGCGCATCGGAGGCATGATCAGGTTGTCGCGGGCTTTGCCCTCGAGGACAAGACGGGCCAGCACGCGGTCGTCACCCCCCACCCAGCGCGATCCCACCAGCGTGGCCGCGACGCCTGGCTGTCCCTGCCCCGTGGGAAGATGGCAGGCGGCGCACAGCATGTTGTAATGCTCGCGACCGAGATCGAAGAGGCGTTGCTGCTCCGGGTTCAGCGTGATGATGGTCTCCTCGACCATGCCCGGCTTTCCGGGCCAGCGCAGACGCTCGAGAACGGTTGAAGCCCGGGCTGCGAGCGGATCGTTTGCGGAGGAAGCGAGCGCCACGAGCGCCGTTGGCTCGGCGAGCAACATCACGCCCGGCGCCTGGCCGCCCCGACCACCGGGGCCACCCCGGCCCGACCCAGGTCCACGCGGGCCGGCCCCGAATCCGCGCCCGCCCCGACCACCCCGGCCGCCCGCGGGAGGACTCAAGGCCTCGACGCCCTCGAGCGCGGCGGTCTTGAGCCAGGCGGGGCTCGTCGAAGCGAGCGCGGCCGCGAGCACGGATTCACTTCGTTCGACGTCCTCCGCGCGCAACGCCGCCGTGGTGGCCAGCGTGACGGCGGCCGCGGAGGTCGGACCGGGATTCGCCGCCTCGGCGAGCGCCGCGGCCACCAGCTGGTCTTCCCGTCCGGAGAAACTGTTGACGGCCGCGTCGAGCAGATAGGGCTGATTCCCGGTGTCACGGGCATAGGCCCAAAGCGCGGCTGCCGCCTCCGGCGCCGACGACTCGCCGAGCGAGAGGGCAACTTGCAAGCGGATCGACGGCTGGAGCGACGAGGCCAGGGCGACCACGCGCGCGGTAACGGCCTCGTCCCCCGCCTTGAGCAGAGGCTCCGAAAAACGCACCGCCCCCGCGAGCACGCGGGGATCGGCGTCGGTCAATGCCTTGACGATCGTGTCGCGGTCGAGGGCCCCGAGGCCGTCGAGCGCCCACAGGGCATGCAGGCGGCCGAGCGGATTGACCGACGAGGCGGCGAAGGAACGGAGGGCGGGTGCGACGGAGGCGTCACGTTTCTCGACGAGCAGCCGCTGCGCGGTGTCGCGCGTCCAGCCGTTGGATTCGCCCAACGCCGCCACGAGCTGTTCCGGCGTGGCGCCGGCGAGCAGACGCGGGGCCCGCCTCGGCGTATCCGATGGAACGATACGATAGATGCGCCCGAGGTTGATCGGCTTTTCCAGTCCGCGCTCGAGGATCTGGTTGCGCAGGAAGGTGGTGACGTACACGCGGTGCTGGATGATGCCGCGGTACATGTCGGCGATGTAGAGGGCGCCATCCGGTCCGTTGGCGAGATTGACCGGACGGGAACGCTCGTCGGTCGACACGAGAAACTCGGTGCCTTCGTACGCGTTGCGGGCGGAGAGACCCCCGTCGCGTTCTTCGAGCAGGAGGCGTTTCACGAGATGGCCGGTGGGCTCGGTGAAGAAGGCGTTGCCGCGAAACTCCGCCGGGAAAAGATCGCCGCGGTAGATCACCGGCCCGCCGGCCGACGTCACCTGGTTGTACTTACCATCGGGCTGCAGCATCGTGTAGCCGCGGTTGATGCCGGGGGTGACGCGACCGGGCCAGATCGGCAGGGTGTTGGGCGCGAGGAAGGCGGCGGTACCGGCGGTGCGGGCCTGGGGGTTGCGCTTCAGGTAGGCGCCGGGGATGAGGTCCACGCGCAGCGGGTCGCTGTTGGAGTTGTAATAGAGGCGGCCGACATCGTCCTGCGTGATGCCCCACTGGCCGCGCGTGATGGTCTCTTCGCTGGCGAATTTCCCATCGCCCTCGTAACGGAGGCGGACGGTGTGGTTGGCGCTGTAGATCCAGTTGTCCATCGCCCACATGAGGCCGTTGGCGTTGTGCTCGGGACCGCTGGTGTTGCCGTAGTTGTCGGAGATCTCGGTCTTTTGGTCGGCCACACCGTCGCCGTTGGTGTCGCGCATGTACCAAAGCTTGAGCGGCGCGGCGACCAGCACGCCTCCGTCGACGAAGGAGAGCGCGCGCGGCATCACGAGCTGGTCGGCAAAGACGATGCGTTTGTCCATGCGCCCGTCGCCATCGGTGTCCTCCAACGTGGCGATCGTGCCGACGGGCGCGTCCTCGCCCACGCCGTCGACGTTCGGCATGTAGCCGACCATTTCGACAACCCAGAGTTTTCCATCCGGAGCGAACTGGATCACGACCGGGTCGCGCACGAGCGGTTCGGCCGCAACGAGCTCGATGCGGAAACCCGGGGCGACGGTGAACGTGGTCAACGCCTCCTCGGGCGTGAGGGCGGGCGCCGGCGGCGTGACGATGTGGGACGGCACGGGGGATTGCACCTCGTTCGCCCGGTCGCCGGCCTGGCCGAAGGCTCCGGGCGCGGCGGCCGTCCATGCCGCGAGAACGGCGGCTGCACCCACGGCGTGGGCGCGTCTTGCACGAGAAAGAGAGAGAACGAAGGACCCGGTCATAAGAGAGGTGTTGCGAGAGGGAAATCAGCTGGCGAGGGCCTTGGGTAATCGATCGTCGCTTGGATCTGCCTGGGCACCGTCCGCAAATGGCTGGATACAGCCATGACACTCCCACCCGCCTCGGCGGAAAGGGATCTCAGGGGCGGGCGGGCAGACTTCATCAGGACAACCGTTACCTCAATGACGCCGGCGCCGGACCGAAGTAACGGACGATTTCTAAGCGACCGTTCCGCCCCCGGAAGGCGCTTAATTAAACAGGCGACGAGGGAGCGTTCTCGTGTCGCCGCTGGACGTTCGGGGATTTTCGTGAAACGTATCGCAACTCCCCGCCCCAACCTTCGCCTTCCCAAGATGAAATCCGTTCGCAACGCCCTTCCCTCCTCCGCCGCCGGCTTGCTGCTCGCCCTTGGCCTGCCGGCCCTTGCCTCCGCCCAGCAATGGCGCACCGGCCAGGTCGCCGACGCCTACACGCAGAACTGCGCCAGCTGCCACGGCGCCAACATGGAGGGCGGCCAGGCACCCTCGATGCTCGATGACGTGTGGACCTACGGCAACGACGACGAGACGATGGCGCGCATCATCCGCGACGGCATTCCGGAAAAAGGCATGCCGCCGTGGGCCGAGAAGTTCGACGACAAGGCCATCCGCGCCATGGTCATCTACATCCGGGAACAGCGGGAGAAATTCGCGCAGGGACAGATCACATTCCCCACGCCCAAGGAATCGATGACCGTCGAGACCCAGCTCCATGCCTACCAGCTCAACACCTGGGTCGGCGACCTCAAGGAGCCGTACTCGCTGGCTTTCCTGCCGGGCAATCGCGCCGTCGTCACCGAAAAGACCGGGGGCGCCTACATCATCGACACGACCGCACTCACGAAGACTCCGCTGACGGGCCTGCCCAAGGTGGAAACCGGCGGCCAGGGCGGCCTGTACGACGTCGTCCCGCATCCGCAGTACGCGCAAAACGGCTGGCTGTACTTTGCCTTTGCCGACCCGCTCGATGACGAGTCCCTCACGCGCATCGTCCGCGGCAAGGTGCGCAATAACGCCTTCGTCAACCAGGAGACCATCTACCAGGCCAAGCCTGAGCACTACGTCAAAGGTCGCGTGCACTGGGGCGGCCGCATCGCCTTCGATCGCAACAACGACCTCTTCTTCACCATCGGCGAGCGAGGCCAACGCGATCACGCCCAGGAACTCGGCCGGCCCAACGGCAAGGTTCACCGCCTGCACGACGACGGCCGGGTTCCCGCAGACAATCCTTTCGTGAAGACGCCCGATGCCGAGCCCAGCATCTGGAGCTACGGCCATCGCAACCCTCAAGGCCTCGCCTTCGATCCGCGCAATGGCGACCTCTACGATCTCGAGCACGGCCCGCGCGGCGGCGACGAACTTAACCTCGTCGAGAAGGGCAAGAACTACGGCTGGCCCGTCATCACCTACGGCATGGAATACAGCGGGGCGCCGATCACCGATGTCACTCACAAGGAGGGAATGGAACAACCCGTCACCTACTGGGTGCCGTCGCTCGCGGTCTGCGGAATGAACTTCTACACGGGCGATCTGTTCCCGAAATGGAAGAACCACCTCTTCATCACGTCGCTGGCCGGACAGGAACTGCGCCGCATCGAACTGCAGAACGGCAAGGTCGTCGCGCAGGAAACCATCTTCAAAAACATCGGCCGCCTGCGCCACGTCGTCACCGGACCCGATGGCGCGCTCTACGTCATGCTGCCTGATCGGGTTTCCCGCCTTACCCCGTCGGAGGCAGGCACCACGGTCAGCCAACGATAAACCTGCACGCTGGAACGAGTCTGAAACGAGGCCCGGCCTGAGTCGTCTCGCCCGAGCCGCTCAAGACCTCATGCCGGCCTCTGCCTCCCGCCTCTTCTGTCGCGATCGCCTCGCGGTCGAGGTTCACCCTGACCGAGCCCGGCTGGGCCTTGTGGCGGCGCGCGCCGTTGCCGTCATTCTGCAGGACGCGATCGCCGAACACGGCGAGGCGCGCGTCATCTTCGCGTGCGCTCCGTCGCAGGACGAGTTTCTCGCGGCACTGACCAACCCTTCCCACTGCGGCGTCGCCGTCGACTGGAGCCGGGTCACGGCCTTTCACATGGACGACTACGTCGGGCTTCCCGCGAGTCATCCGCAATCGTTCCGCCACTATCTCAAATCCCACCTGCTCGATCGCGTACCCGTCGGGACCTTTCATCCGTTGCGCGCGGAGGAAGCGGATCTCGACGCCGTCTGTGCCGCCTACACCGCGCGCCTGTCCGAGAAGCCCATCGATCTGATCTGCCTCGGCATTGGCGAGAACGGCCACATCGCGTTCAACGATCCGCCCGTCGCGGACTTCGACGACCCTGAGCTCGTCAAACCGGTCGTGCTCGACGACGCGTGCCGCCGCCAACAGGTCAACGATGGGTGCTTCCCGACCTTCGACGCCGTGCCGGCGCGCGCGCTCACGTTGACCGTCCCCGTTTTCCGCCGCGCGCGCCGCCTGAGCGTGCAGGTGCCGGGACCGCGCAAGGCCGCCGCGGTTCGCGCGACATTGAACGACCCAATCGCGCCCGCCTGCCCCGCAACGATCCTGCGTATCCATCCCGCCGCGACGCTCTATCTCGACGCGGACTCGGCGGCGGCGGTGTAGGGCGGCCTTTAAGGCTCGCGCGAGGCGCTCCACATGCCGAGCGCGCCGGCGATGAAGGCGGCCTGCTTCTCGCGAACGTCCTCGGAAAAGTGGACGTGGTCGACAAAGCCCGCGGGGACAAAGCGCGCGGAGAACGCGTGAAGGTCGATGATCGGCACGCCCGCCTCCGTCATGATCTGGTCGGCGGTCGCATTGTAGGCCGCAACGTCGGCGGCATGGCGATGAAAGCTGCGGCTCCGCGCGTTGTGGATCTCGTCGATGACGGGCGTCGTGCGCACCCAGATGACCTTCAGCTTCATGGACCCGGCCACGTCGAGGATGGCGCGCAGGTTGCGTGCGTAGGCATCAAGGGCCACCTGCTTCGCGCCGCTCTGCGGATCGGTCTTGATGTCGTGGAGGCCGCAGTTGAGCAAAAGGACGTCCGCGGCCACGGGATCGCTCCCGGCGCGTGCCTTCAAGTAGGCGAGCACCATCGCAGAGTCGCCGCCGTTGGCGCCCTTGGGAACATCGAGATTGTGTTCCGCTTTCGCACCGCCGGCCCCGTCGCGCTTCCGGTCGTAGGCAAAACTCCCGTCGAGGAACTTCTCAAGATGGGGGCCGTACTGGATCGAAATGCTGTCACCCACCACGAACAGGCGGGGCGGCGGGGCGGCGGAGGCGACTGTGACCGTCAACAGGAACGAGAAAAACAGCATCACGCGTAACATCGTGGCCTCAGAAAATCGCCGATTCGCTTCGGGTTCGAGCGCAATGTCACATCCGCAAGCCAGATGCGTGAAATCTAAAGGCTCGTCTCGCTGCGCATACGTGCGTGCGCTTCAGAGGATCCTACCCCGCACATGACTTCCCCCGTCGTCTCCGGCCCGTGGTGGCGCTCGCTCACCCGCACGCACTGGCACGTCTTCCTTGTCGCCTCGCTGGCGTGGTTGTTCGACTGCATGGACCAGCAGTTCTTCAACCTGGCCCGGGACGCGGCCATGGAGGACCTGCTCGGCGACAAGGAGCGTGCGACCGTGGCCGGCTCCTATTCCATGTCCGTGTTTCTCGTCGGATGGGCGGTCGGCGGGCTGGTCTTCGGTTCGCTCGGCGACCGCCATGGGCGCGCACGCATCCTCGGCGTGTGCGTGCTGCTCTACTCCGTGTTCACCGGCTTGAGCGCCTTCTCAACCGGGTTCATCGACTTCTGTGTTTACCGGTTTCTCGCCGGCCTGGGGGTTGGCGGCGTCTTCGGACTCTCCGTTGCGCTCATCGCCGATTCGGTTCCCGACCGTGCCCGGGCGCCCGCCTTGGGCATGCTGCAGTCGTTCTCGACCTGGGGCAACGTAGGCGCCGGCGTGATCGGCATGGCGATTGGCGCCCTCGCCGCCCGCGAACTGCTCCCACTCGGACTGAAGGACTGGCAGGTCACGTTTCTCGTGGGATCCCTCCCCCTCGTGCTTTGTGTCTTCATCGGGAAACTCAAGGAACCCGTGAAGTGGTCCGAGTCGCGTGCGGCTGGTGCCAGGCGCGGCATCAAGTTCGGTTCCTACGCCCATCTGCTTCGGCATCCCAAGTGGTCGAAACACGCCTGGCTCGGTCTGATCATGTGCAGCGCCGGCATCGTCGGCCTCTGGGGCATCGGCAACTTTCATCCGCGCATCGTCGGGGCGATCATCGAAACGCATCTCGCCTCCGCGAACCTCTCGCCGGAGGCCATCGCCAGCGAGAAGACTTTCTGGCGCGCGATGGCCCTCATGCTGCAGAATCTCGGCGGATTTGTCGGCATGCTGGTCCTCGCAAAGGTGGCGCAGGTGAAGGGCCGGCGGCTGGCCTTCGGCCTGGCCATCGTGTGCTCCTTCCTCACGACGGCCCTCGTCTTCAAGGAGCTGCGCACCTTCGACCAGATCTTCTGGATGATCCCGCTCATGGGCTTTGGCCAACTCTCGGTCTTCGCCGTGTACGCGATCTACCTGCCGGAACTTTTCCCCACGAGCCTGCGCAGCACCGGCACGAGTTTCTGCTACAATTTCGGCCGCCTGGCCGCCGCGACCGCACCGTTCACCATCAGCCAGATCACGAGTCGGTTCGGTGGAGACATCGAAGGTTTCCGCACCGCCGGCCTGTGGGTGAGCCTCGTCCTTCTGCTCGGCCTCGTCGTGCTGCCGTTTCTCCCCGAGACGAAAGGCCAGCCTCTGCCCGAAGAATAACGGCGCATGGTGATGCAGGCCAAACCGGATCCATGCAGTGAGAAACCGCCAATCGACGGGGCGCTTACGCCGTAGGCCTGCTCCGAAATTCGCGCCGATTGGCGTCCATTCGCGGTTCAACTGAACTGCTCGCCGAGCGCGGCGCCTTCAAGGCAGGACGAATTCGCCGTAGCGATTCATGCCCGCGCCGCCTTTCGAGCCGGCGTCATAGACGAAGCCGTACACCCGCGCGCCATCGCGACTCGCAATCACATTTCCACGAACCCACGAGCCTTCGATGTCAGCCACGCGTTGCACCGGCGGCTGCCAGCCTCCGCGATTGTGCGTGCTGAAGAGGGAACGGGTTTCCTCGTCGATGAAGAGCACATGCAGCACGCCGCCTTCCGCGACCACGTCCGCTCCGGGTTGCTGCGAGTCGACCGCATCGGTGACCACCCGCCGGTCCGAGACGCGCACCGCATCCGCGAGCGCGCCATCCGCCGAAACACGGCGCTCCCAGAGAAATCCGTCATCGAGCCGGTAAAGCACGGCCACTTCGTCCGTCTCCGGCAAATACACCAGCGGCATCACCGCGCCGTAAACAGCCCGCGAAACCCCGGCTCCCTCCGCGAGCTTTTGCCGCTCCGTCCGTTGTCCGTCGGCAAGGACCCGCCGGTGCCAGAGGGTTCCGTCGAGGCCGTAGTAGGCAACGTGGATCACGTCGTCGCGCGCAACCACGGCCGAAGGCCCCGCCACCTCCGTTTCGACCACTCCGCCGTCGGTCCACGCGCCTCCCGCTGAACGCACCGCCATGTGTATCCGCGCCTGGCCTACGTGAAACGCCACCATGCTGCCGTCGGATCTGACCACCATCGAGGCCGCCTGCGCGAACGAGTCCGCCGTCGCCGCCAGCTCGTCGCGGACCACCCACGTGTCCGGCGCGGTCCGATGGTCGGACGTGCGGAAGGCATGGCGCACACTCTTTTCGGTCACTTGGTGCAACAGATGGATCGTGTCGCCGATCTGCCGCCCATCGACCGCTTCAAGGTCATCCGTCTCCGGCCGGTTGGCTCCGTCCGCCTCCTGCCAGGTACGCCCGCCATCGGTCGACTTCACGATCATGAAGACGTTGCTCGATTCCGCCGGCTCCATCACAAAGTAAAGGTCTCCGTTGCGCGCCTGCCACGGGCCAATCCGCCCGGGCGCCTCGACAAAGGTGCCTCCCAGGTGGCCGGGCGGGATCGCGAAGCGCAACACGGCGTTCCTCGTGGAGACCGGCGCGCCGCTTTCGACGTCGACGACGCGCAGTTCGAGGGTGTCTCCCTCTTCGTTGGTCATCGCGCCATCGGCATATCGCCTCGCCACCAGCGCCCATTCAAACTCGGTGTGAACCCCCGTCCCCATCCAGGCAGGGGTCTTCTCGACCAGGCTCAAACCTGCGCCGCCCTCGAACGGTAGGGAAGACCCGTCGAGCAGGTCGGCCGTGGCCTCGCCCGGCGGGAACGCGGCGCAGGAGACGACGCTGAGGCGCGGCGACTTCGGTTCGCCCGACAGGGAGAATTCCAGAAACTCCGCGGTCCCATCCGTCAGCACGTGAAACCCGACCGGCCCGAACGCGATCGGCGCGCCGAGGTCGACCACGAACTCCACCGCGTCGTCCCCGACATTCACCTCGGCCTCGCTGCCGCGGTACTGCACCGCGAGTTCGAGCCACTGGCCCGCCACGACGGGCGCCGGCCGTTCCGTGACCGCGGTTTCCGCACCGTCAATCCATCGGCTCACGCGCACCATGCCCCCTGTTGCATCGAGCAGGACGAGGCCGTGGTTCCGCGTGTCAACATATCCGAAGACCAGGGCCACGCCACGCGGATTCCCACCCGGTATCCGAACTTTGGTGGCAACTTCGATTTCCTCCGATTCCCACGGAGGCAGGTAAAGTCCGGTCACCGGTTCACGACCGGCCTGGACCCGCAGGAACTTTTCGCTGCCGTCCACCGCCACTTCCACGCCCGCGGTCCGCCCTTGCACGACCGACCATCCTTCCGGCGTTGCGCCGGCGGCCGCATCCGCGAAATCAAGGTCGAGCTCGGCCCTCGGATACGGAAAATCGTGAGCCTCCACGCGCAACCAGTCTCCGCCGTTGCGCCGATACTGGAGACGATGCCGGGATTCGCCGGAGGAGCCGGCCGGCCGCTCGACCTCGAAACGCACGCGAAACGGCTGGTCCGCCTGCACCGTCACCCCTTCGTTGAGCGCCCCGGCCCAGCCGGCATCGGCATTCAACGGCGCGCCAAAATCGGCCCGAACACGGAAGGCGCCCTGACCGTCCGCACGAACCGCCGCCGATTCGCGGCCACAGCCGGGTGCGAGAAGGGCGAGCGCGAGTAAAAGGAGGGATCGTGTCAGCCAAAAAGAGGAAATCGGTGCCATCGGCCGATCGTCCCACGCACGCCCACCTCCGTCCATCCCCCGAACGGGTGGCGCCAGAATGTAACATTTTCCCCTGTTCCGGGGTCTTCGCCTCCAGGCGGTGGAAAACAGCCGCCACCGCGTAATGGCAAATTCCGCTGTATCCGGGTATGCTCCTTTCCTTACCACCATGAACGATTCCGAGAAACGCTCGATCCTTGCCCTTGTGCTGATGGCCGCCTTCGCCGATGGCGCGAAAGACGACCGCGAACGCGCCGCGGTGCGCCGCGTCGCCGAAAGCCTGGGCTCGGGTGCCGACGGCGGACCGAACTTTTGGTCCATCTACCAGGAGGTGATCGCCAAAAAGATCGATCTTGCCCAGGCGGTCGCCGGGCTGACTTCACCCGAGGCCCGCCTGCTGGCCTACGAGATGGCCGTGGGCGTCTGCGACACGGATGGTCCGCCCAACGAAAGCGAAGCGACCTTCCTCGCGCAGCTTCGCGATGCGCTCGGCTTCGCGAGCAGTGCGACCACCGCCCCGATCGACCGCGAGGGAGCCGATGTCGCCGCCGCCGTTCCGACTTCCGCACCTCCTCCGCCCCTCCCCATCGCGCCCGCCTCCGCCGAACCCGCCTCGCGCCTCGTGGCGGTCGACGCCGCCGCGCTCGACAAGATGGTGCTCAACTACGCCATCCTCAACGGCGCCCTCGAGCTGCTCCCGCAGTCACTGGCCTCAATGGCGATCCTGCCGCTCCAGATGAAAATGGTCTTTCGCGTCGGCAAGCAGCACGGCTACAGCCTCGACCGCGGTCACATCCGCGATTTCCTCGCCACCGCCGGCGTCGGCCTCGCCTCACAGGCCGTCGAAGGCTACGCGCGCAAGCTGCTCGGCGGCCTCGTCGGCAAGGCCCTCGGCGGCGGAATGATCGGCGGACTCGCCCGCGGGACCACGAAGGCCGCCACCGGTGCCGCCTTCACGTTCGCCACCACCTGGGCCCTCGGCCAGCTGGCCAACCGCTACTACGCCGGCGGTCGCAAGATGGAAACCGCGGTGCTCAAGGACACCTACACGCGCCTGCTCGCCGACGGCCAGCGGTTATTCACCACCCACGCCGGCAGCATCCAGCAGCGCGCCGCCACGCTCAGCCCCTCCGAGGTGATCAACCTCGTGCGCGAACCGGCATAGGCCCTGGGAGGACGGACACTCCTGTCCGTCCTTTCCGTGGCTCTTGGTCTTCCCCGGGCGATCCAATCAAGACGGACAGGAGTGTCCGTCCTCCCAGGGATCACCCGCTCAACTCATCGTACGCCACCCCGAGATTGCCGGGCAGGCGGCTGTTGCGTTCGACGTGGTAGTCCTCGAAACCGGGCAGGTTCTCCAGCGAGACCACCTCTTCCCGCGGCTTGCCGGCGGCGATCTGTTTTTGCACGTGCTCGAGCAGGCCGGAGAGATAGTCGCGAAACACCAGCAGCTCCGCCTTCGTGCCGATCACCGGGAACTTCGGGTTGGTCGCGTTGCTATGCCCGAAGATGTACTGCGTATCCGCCGGGTACTCGGCAGCCACCTTCTCGAGCAGCCCGATCCATCCGCGAATGCTCGCGCCGCCCGGACGATCGATCACCGGATAGATGCGGTTGAACATGAGATCGCCCATGTGGACGACGTTCGCCTTTTCGAAGAGCGTGACGATGTCGCCCTTCGTGTGGGCCGGACCGAAATAGCGCGCGGAGATCACCTCGTCGCCCAGCTCCATGCGCCACGAGCCGGTGAAGGTCGTGTCGGCCGCCACGATGTTTTCCGTCGGTTGCTTCGCGCGCACCGCCGCCGCATGCATGAGCTCCGGAACGTTGGCGTGGGCCACGATGCGCCGGGTCGCGGGGCGAAACACGCGGTTGCCCCCGGTGTGGTCGCCGTGATGGTGGGTGTTGACGAGCACGTCGAGCGTGCGCCCTTCGCGGCCGGGCAGGTCGGCGAGGAACTTTTCCGCCGGCTCGGGAAACTGCGTGTCGATCGCCGCCAGCGCATCCTTGTTCGACAGCCAACCAATCGTCCCGCCGCGTCCCGTAAAGTAACCGACATTGCGACGCAGGGGGTGAAACGCGGTGACCAACGGGGCCGGCTGGGCGCGGAGCAACGAGCGGGACAGCAGCCCCGCGGATACGGCAAACGACGTGCGAATCAGGAAGGAGCGACGGTTCATCACCGGCGAGCGTAGCCGAAGTGCGCCCTTTGGCAAAATCGCCCGTAACCTTTTTCACCCCGGACAGTTCTCCTCCTTGTCACCACCGATCCATGACCTCCTCCCGCCATGCTCGCCCTCGTCCCAGAAATCCGTGTGCAAACCGCCGCCGTCCTGCTTGATTCCGACGTGGAGACTCCCGTGGACGAAGCCGCCAGCGATCACGCCCTCATGCTCGCCGTACGCGCCGGCGACCTCGACCGGCTGGGCGAGCTCTTTGAGCGGCATCACCGCGCCCTCTACGGGTTCTTCGTGCACCTGACGTGCAACCGCACCGCGAGCGAGGACCTAGTGCAA